>JAQVPN010000002.1 GCA_028702055.1 Candidatus Altimarinota bacterium
GAGAATTTATACTTCTAACATGAGGAAATAATCATTCTTCCAGTCACATCACAAAAACTCTGTCTGATTCTAGTCATTTTGAAGTATGAATTGTCATAAGAGTAACAAAATCTTCTTCATCATTTATAGTTTCTGAATCTGTAATTAAAGCAATATCATCAAGAAAATTTGATAATGATTCTCTTGGTTCCATTCAATTATAAGCTGAAGCTAGATTTTTTAATTCATCAATATTATCTAACTTCCCTTCTTTTTCCTCTTTTGAATATTCTTCTCTTAAATAATCTTCATATCAAATTTTTCTAACAATTGCTTCAATAAGTTCTGAAACAACTATATTTTTTGAACTTTCAAAAAGTGATGAGTAAATTTCATAAAATCCTGTTAAAGCTCTTTTAGCTCAATTATTTAATTCTTCGACTTCTTCAATATTTGATATAATTTGAACATAATTGAGATTAAAATTTTCTCTATAAGTATCTAAAACTTCTGTAGTTCTATCTCAAATTTTTCTCGAAGGAACATTTATGATTCTTTTTGTTGCAACTATATCATCAGGATTATGTAATAATCTCAAATAAGCAAGTAAATCCTTAATTTCTTTTCTTTCATAAAATTTCAATCATCCTATAACTTTATAAGGAATCATTTCTCTAAGCAAAGCTTCTTCTATATTTCTTGATTGTCCATTTGTACGATAAAGTATTAAGTTTTTCTTGTATGGATGTCATTTTTCTTTAATTATTTTTGCAATAGTATTTGCTTCTATTCTATCATCTGGAGATTCTATAAATACTATTTTTTCTCACTCTAAATTATCTGTCCAAAGAGTTTTATCAAGGGCAGTTTTATTATTTTTAATAATTTTATTAGCCGCCTCAATTATGACTTTTGTAGACCTATAATTTTGTTCAAGTTTCACAACTTTTGCTTCTGGATAATCTTTTTTGAAATTTATAATATTTCTCATATCAGCTCATCTCCAAGAATAAATTGATTGCCAATCATCTCAAACTACTGCTAAATTTCTGTATTTTTCAGCCAAAAGTCTGACAATTTCATATTGCGGAGCATTTGTATCTTGATATTCATCTACCATTATATATTTATATTTTTCTTGATATGCATCCAAAATATTTTCATTTTTCAGTAAATCTAAAGTTTTTACCAAAATATCATCAAAATCAAGTGCATTATTTTTTAACATTTTTTGTTCATATCTTTTATAAACTTCCCCAACTATTTCTTTGAATTTTGAATCTACATAAGAGCTATAAGCACTTGGAGTAATTAGCGAATTTTTAGCATTACTTATCATATAAGCAATTTGTCTTGCTGGATACATTTTTTCATCAAGATTCAATTCTTCTTTTGCAATATTTTTTATAACACTGATTTTATCAGATTCGTCATATATAACAAAATCTTTTTTATAACCAAGTCTTTCAATATTTTCTTTCAAAAACATAAGTCAAATCGAGTGAAAAGTCCCAATTAAAGGCATTCATTTATCTTTATATGGATTTCCAGTTATACTTATTCCCAGAGTTCTAGCAATTCTATGTTTCATTTCTTTTGCTGCCTTATTCGTGAAGGTAACACATAAAATATTTCCAACTGGAATTTGTTTATCTTTTATCATATATTCCACTCTAGCAGTCAAAGTGGCAGTCTTTCAACTACCAGCTCAAGCTATAATCAAAAGTGGTCATTCAATCGTATTTTTTGCTTCTTCTTGTTTTGGATTTAACATTTTTTTATATTAAAAAATTATTTTTTATTAAGATAATGATTTTTGAGTGGATGTGAAATTTATTTTAAAAGAAAAGATTTTTTGATTTTTTAAAATATTTTCATAAAATAAAAAAGCCAAAATTTTTAAATTTTTATTAATTTTACTCGTTTTACGAGATAATTAAGGGTAATCTATGCATGATTCTCCTTTTTCTCGTAGAATTAGTCTGAATTTAAAAGTTTTGGCGAACTAAAAAGCATAGATTATCCTTTTTTGTTTGCCAAAACTAGAAATTGTATTTATTTTGGTAAAAATTTTTATATTTTTACCTTTTTATTTTATGAAAGAAACTATAAAAAAAGCTTTTTTATGAGCTATCGTTTTTCTTGGAACTATTTTATTTTGATTTATATGATTTTCAGCTTATACAAATCTTGCTACTCAAACGGATTGAGCTACGATTACTAAAGATATTTGGAATGATGTCATAAATAGTATAAATACTATTTGATGAGCTTATGCTCCAACTTGAATGATACGAGCTTTTAATTTATCTACTTGTCCTAATTGACGGATTGCAGCAAATTGAAGCAATTGAACTCCAGATTTAAGATGAGAATTTATTAGATGACTTGATTCTTGAAGATGAGTTGATAGTGGAAGAACTTTAGCTAGTGCTCAAAATTCTTCAGCAATAGCATCAAATGTTTCTAATTTATGATATGGTAATAGTAGAGTTAGTTTTTCATGAATTCGTTTTTTAACTGATCAAGAAGCAGTTCTTGATTATGATACTGAAACAACTAAATCATGAAATAATGATAACTGATTAACAAGATCATGAGGAACTTTTAATACTGCTAGTGTATATTATAGAACTATTCGTCCTCGTAATGTTGCATTTTTATACTGTGTTAAACAATAATAATTTTAAGAAAAATTATTGTTTTGTTTATATGAAATTTATTTGTAAAATTTAGAAAAAATATATAATAAAGACATATTTAAAAATAATTTTTCACAAAATATGCAAACTATTGAAGCTGTTCTTGATAAAAATAAAGTCTCTTTTGAAAATATTGACTTTATTCCGAAATGAAAAACAAGAGTTTTAATAACTTTTTTAGAAGATAATACTTATGATTTAGTAGAATTAGAAAATGATGAAATTTCTATACCTTTATTAAAATGACAAAAAGAAGTTCTAGAAAAAGATAAAGCTATATTTACAAACATCTAAAAAATTATGAAAATAAATAATATATTAGAAGATGAATGAATCTTTGAATTTCTTGAAAAAAGAAATCTCTTAGAACAATATAAAAAGGCTAAGTTAAATGTTTTATCAAAAGTAAATTCAAATAATTATTTTAAAGAAAGAAAACCAAAATGAAGTAATATCTGGTATTTCAGAATAAATAAACAATTTAGAGCTATTTGAACTATTGATAGTGACAATGATTTAATAGTTTATAAAATAGATAATCATCAAAAATAATCTTATTAAAAGCCAAGCTTAGCTTGGCTTTATTCTATTATTCCACTTCAAATAAGCTCATCTCAAATATAAATTGCTATTATTTGCCCAGAAGCTATTCATCTTTGAGCATTTTCAAATGAAGCTTTTATTCTATTATTTCATAAATCTTCTAGTAACACTTTTTGATCTTCTTGTCTATATCTGATTTTTGATTTTGCTTTTAATGAAAAATCAAAATTTCAAGCTAAAAATCTGAAGTTTGAAGCAGTTAATTCACGAGAAAATAAAGCTAAATCATCTTCTGTTCAAACTATAAGTTCATTTTTTTCTATGTCTTTTTTTACTACATAAAGAGCTGGACCTCATCAGATTTGTATTCATTTTCTTTGTCAAATAGTATAAAAAACAACTCAATCATGTTTTCATAAAATTTTTCAATCAGTATTTACTATATTTCAAACTTTTTTTTCTATTTCTTTTTCTAAAAATTTATGTAAATCTACTTTTCAAACAAAACAAATTCATTGACTATCTTTTCTTTCTGCATTTGGTAATCAAGCATCCCTGGCAATTTCTCTTACCTTTGGTTTTTCTAAATTTCAAATCGGAAATAGTGTTTTTTCTAATTGAGATTGATCCAATCAAGCCAAAAAATATGACTGATCTTTATTGTTATCTATTCATTTTAAAAGATGATAAATTCAATTTTCCTCTTCTATTTTTGCATAATGTCATGTAGCAACCATATCAAATCATAAAGAAATTGCTTCATCCAAAAAACATCTAAATTTTATTTCAGAATTACACATTATATCTGGATTTGGAGTTATTCATGACTTATATCAATCATACATATATTTTAATACTTTTTTTTCATATTCTTCTATATAATTAAAAGTAAAAAAAGGAATATCTAAATAAGTCGCTACTTCACGAGCAACTTCTATATCTTCTCTTGTGGGACAATATTCTCATTCTGGCGCCATATAATTTATCATAAATCATGCTGTAACATCATATCATTCTTGTTTTAGTAAATAAGCTGCAACAGCACTATCAACACCTCATGATAATCAAACAAGTACTTTTTTATTTTTCATTTATTTTTATAATGGAGAAATAATATTTTTAATTTTTGGGTTCATTACTTTTGTATAAATTTGAGTTGTTTTTATACTAGAATGTCAAAGCAATTCTTGAATATATCTTATATTTGTTAAATTTTTTAACAAATAAATAACAAAAAATGTCTCAAACTATAAAAACTGGCATCTTTGAGGAATAATTTCTATATTTTGCTCTATTTCTAGTTTTAGTAAATATTTTTGATTTTTTATATATTTTTATATAATAATAATTATTATAACATTTTTAATGTTTCATATATTATGATTTTTTAGAAGAAAATCAACTTATTTTGGATTTTTCATCATCAATTTGATGGAATTTATATGAATAATAAAAATCCTCATAAATTAAAAAAAGAAGATGTAGAAAATTTGCTTTTTCTAAGCAATAAAAAACCGAGAAAGAAAACTCATTAAAAACTCAAGTTATTTTATACCTAAATTTATATATTCTATGAAAAAAAAATATATAATATTTGATCTTGACTGAACAATTATTGATACGGTAGAAAACATGTATAAAATAATAATAAATGAACTAGATGGTAAAACATCATTTAAGAAAGAAAAAATTGCTAATATTTTAGATGAAAATAATTGAAAATCAATAAAAGACATTCTAATAATTTTGTTACCAAATTTATCTAAAATTGAATTAATAAAAATTGAAAAAAATATACTAAATTTAAGTTTGAAAAGTTTAGATCTAAGTATTTTTAAAAAATGAATAGTCACTTTAATTAAAGAATTATCAAATGAATATCAAATATTTTTAACAAGCTGAAATCATATAAATTATATAGATAAGGTTTTAAACTTATGAGAAATTCAAAAATGTTTTACAAAAGTTTTATGAAGTGAAAATTTTCCAAAATCTGAAAAACATTTAGAAATTTTTAAAGAAATTGTTAAAGATAAAGATTTTTATTCAAAATCTATTTATATTTGAGATTGAAAAATAGATGAGTTAAATGCAAAGAAAAAATGAATAGACTTTGTTGTTATAAAAAACCAATTTAATCAAAATTTAATTAAAGATTTTATTTTAGAAATAGATAACTTAAGTACATTGAGAAAATTCCTTATTGAGAAACATCCAATAAAAATAATGGAAAAAGAAGCTTTATCCAATAAATATGTAAAAGTTATACAAAAAGACTTTCTAGATTCAAATTTTAATAAGTCAAGCTTTCTAGTTTATTGACATAATAAAAAGAAAACTGTATGAACATTCATTTTACCTATAACAACAGATAATAAGATTATTTATATTAAAGAATATAGAGCATGACCAGAAAAATATATAATTTCTTTTCCTGTATGAGCGCTTGAAGACAACCTATCTGAAATAGAAAATTGCAAAAAAGAACTACTTGAAGAAACATGATATATTTCAAATAATTTTAAATATTTATGAGAAAGTATTATAGAAAGTAATTTTGAATGAAAGGCTGTTTACTATATCGCTAAAGATTGCAAATATATAAAAAATCAAAACTTGGATATATGAGAAAACATAAAAGTATATAAAACATCTATCAATAATTTCAAAAAAATGATTTTAAATTGAAAAGTAAACTTTACAAAAACTGTATATTGTTTCTTTTTAGCTGAATCTAAATGATATTTTAATTAATAATAATAATATGGATATAGTTATTCCAATGTCTTGAAATTGAACAAGATTTCAATGACAAAATGCTCAAAAAATTTTAAATGGTTTTGATATAAAATGACTATGAAATGTTCCGAAACCATTTATTGAAATTAATTGAAAATCAATGATAGAAATAGTTTTAGATACTCTAAATATTAGTTGAAGAATTGTATTGATTTTGAATAGTCAACATATTGAAAGAGTAGAACAAGTAAGATCAGTGTTATCTAGGATAAAAAGTAGGTATAATGATATAATATATATAGAGAGTGATAAAAAATTACAATGACCTGCTACAACAACACTTGAAGCTGAACAATATATTAGTAATAAAGCATTATTAGTTATTAACTCGGATCAATTCTTTACAGAAAATTTTTCTTCAGAATTTATTAACCATATAAGCAAAGGTAGTGATGCTGACTGAATAATTGTAACCTATAATAGTAGAAAATTAAATAATAGTTTTGCTATATTAGATCAATATTGAAATGTAAGAAATGTAGTTGAAAAACCTGAAAAATATATTGATAATAGTTTTGCTACAACTTGAGTATACTTTTGGAGAAAATGAAGTGATTTCCTTGAATGATGTCATCAAATGATAAAGAAATGAAAAACTGTAGCTTGAGAATATTATATTGCACCTATTTATAATGAAAATATTGCTCGTGATTCTAAAATTAGTATTTTTCAAAGTTTTAATGTCAATCTGGTATGAACCCCTTTAGATTTAAAAAATTATCTATGCAAATAAAAAATATTATTATATTTTAATTAACTATAAAAAATAGAGTTTTTATCAAACTCTATTTTTTTATTTATTCAGTTATATTTACATCAATTCAATCACTAAGTTCATTTCAGTTTGCATAACTAAGTGTCAATGTAACTTTATATTTTCAAGCTTTTAAATAAGCATGACTTGGATTTGCTTCAGATGATATTTCTCAATCTCAGAAATCCCAAGAATAATTATTTATTTGTCCTATTGAATCTTTACTTTCAAAACTTATTGTTTGTCAAACTGGAGCATCTTTCATACTTAAATTTATTTTAACTTTTTGTTGTGCTGGTTTAATTATAACATGTTTTTCTATACTATAAGTTTTTCAAGTTTCAGTTGTAACGACAAGTTTCACAGTATAATCTCAATCACGAGTATATATATGTCCTAGATTAATAGCATCTCTTATATCAATAGGAGTTCAATCTCAATAATCATAAGCAAATTTTACTATATTTTCTCATTTAACTTTAGAATTTGAAGCATCAAAAGAAACTTTTGCTGGAACATATTCACTATCTTGATTTAATTTTAAACTCAAATCATATTCTTTTTCTTCTGCATTTATATTTATTCTTTCTACTACCTTAATTTCATCATCTTTTTTATTTATTCTAAAAAATGTGTATTCAGCAAGTAAATTATAAACTCATGGAGTATTTACACTTAAATCAATTTCTCTTCAAGTTTTATCATATTTTTCATCTCAATCAGTATCCCAATTTACTTCTTTTAATACATAAATTGGATTATCAGTTTTTACTGATGTTGCATCAAATTTAATCAAACTTGGTGTTCAAAGAGAAGAAATTAAATATTCATTATTTAATGGATTATATTTATAATCTACATCTTCTCAGTCATTTGTTATTTTTAATTTATTTGAAATTGTAACCTTTTTAACAATATTAATATTTTCTGAAATTTCTTTTATTTTTCAAGCAGAATCAATTATCGTAACTTTTACTAAATTTGTTCAAAAATCTTTAAAAGTATATGAAATTTGAGAAGAATCCGACAATTTAGTAACATCAGCTGTTCTAGAAATAACATCTCAATCTATTTCCCATTTAAATTCTTTTATGAATCAATTTCAAAAATTTGATTTTGGATCTTCTATTTTTAAATTATATTTTAGTGGATTAGTTTGATCTTGTTCATATTTTATAGCTCATCAAATATCACTTGCACTATCTGAAGAAATAGAAAAAACTTTATCTAATTTTTCATCTGTTTTACCTGGAATTTTTATATAAAGTCAAACTAAAGATCTATCAAAAAATACTTTTGCAGGCCTAAATACTTCTCAAATAAATGCCGGTTTACTTAAATCATCTTCCATAAACCATTGTAATTCTCAAAATTCTTTTAAATCACTTGCATCAAAAGTCATAGTTTTTCATCCATTTGGCATTTTTGTTTCTTCTATTTTTATATTAGCTGCAATATTAACTGATGGCATATTTGGAACATCAATTTGCTTTAATTTTCAATCCAAATCAGTTCCTTCTAATTTTACTTTTACATTAAAAAGTCAAACTTTATCAAATAATTTTATAAGTTCTCAGTTAAGAGTTTCTTGTTTTGAATCATCTCAAAAATCCCAATAAACTTTTGAAATTTTCATTCATTTTTTTTCTTCTTGTTTTATAAATCTAGTTAAATCATATTTTATATTAATTGGTCAGATTAGATTTGTAGAATCAGTTATAACAGATTCTGTTCTATCAAATTTTCAACTTATCAATTTATCATTATCAATCATTTGAATATTTCAAAAAGCTTCTTCTTGCCAATTTGGCAGTTCTTTTATTTTTCTATCTACTACCATCCAAATTGAAAGTGTAGAAAATGAAACAATAAGAAAGAATATAGATAAAATTGTATATCTTGTTTTTTGTTTTTTATTTTCTTTTTTTGTAATTAATGCTTTAAATATAAAAATAACTAGTAAAATAGTTTCTAAAAATACAAGTATCGGAAAAATTATATTTGTAAGTTTTAATAAGAAATTATTTATATCAGCTAAATTTATACCAAGTTGATAGAAAAATCTTACATCATCTATAGTTTGAGCATTCATTATGACAAAAGTCAAAAATGCTGATCAAACTATAAGTGCTACAGAAAATATAGTTGTAAGAAAATAAAAAGCTTTTTTGAAATCTATACTTTTTTTAACTATATTATTTTTTCAAGTTTCATTTGTTTCTACAAGTTCAGATGCTTTTAAAAATATCTTTTCTCAATTATTAGAAGGTACTGTTTTTGCTATAAGTTTAAGATTTTTATTTCAAAATTTATAAGTTATTTCATTTTTTTGCTCTTTATTTGTAAGTTCAAAATTAAGAGAAAAAAGTGTTTTGATTTTTATTAAAAATGCTGAATAAATATGAAATTTGATATATTTAGCTTCTTTTTCTATAGCATCTTTTCTAAAAGAAATTTTTACAAAATCTTCATTAGGATCAACTATAAAAAAATCATAAGATTTTTCTAGTAATATTTTTATCAAATCATCTATAGAATTTATATTTATATCATAAATAATTCCAGATGAATCTGATTTTTCTTCTAATTTATTTTCTGCCTGATGTTGTTTTTTTTCTTCTACTATTTTTTTTATTTCTTCTGTTTGTAAACTAGGTTCAGTAACAATAGTAGAAATATCTTCCAAAATATCTACTTTTTCGATATTTTCTAATTTTCAAATAAAAGAATCCAAAGAATCATTTGAATTATTATTTTCCAATTTTGCTCATTCAAAGCTATTATCTGACATAAATTTATACTTAATAAAATAATTTAATAGAATTATAACACATTTATAGTAAATATGGCAAATTTTCTACTAGTATTTTTGTTTATTTGTTATATAAATAAGTTTTTAATTATTAAAAAAATAATCTTCTCAGATTATTTTTTACTAGCTTTCAAAGTATTTGCTAAAAGATTAGCTACTGTTAGAGCTCAAACTCAACCTGGAACTGGAGTAATCATGCTAGATTTGTCTTTTAAATTTTCAAAATCCATATCTCAATAAATTTTTCAATCCAAAAAAGTAAATCAAACATCTATCAAAATGGAATCTTCTTTTACCATATCTGATTTTATCAAATTTGGATTTCAAGTAGCTGAAATAACTATATCAGAAATACTAGTAAATTGAGACAAATCTGGAGTTTTACTATTACAACTAATAACGGTAGCTCAAGCATTTATAAGCATTAATCGGATAGGTTTTCAAACTATATTGCTTTTTCAAATAACTGTAATTATTTTTCAAACTAAATCTATTTCATAATAAGAAAAAATTTTCATAATTCCTTCTGGTGTACAAGGCGAAAATCAAGAATTGTCTCATATAAGTATTTTTCATTGATTTATAGGATGAAATCAATCTACATCTTTTTCTCGCTTTATAGAATTTATTATTTTTTTATCTGAAATATGATTTGGTAGTGGTAATTGAACAATAAATCATGAAATTTTTTCATCTAAATTTAGTTTTTCCACTTCATTTACAAGTTCTTTTTCACTTATATCTTCTCTAAATCTATATAAATAAAAATCCATTCAGATAAATTCTGCCCATTTTCTTTTTTGTTCAACATATTTTTCGCTTGAAGGATTATTTCAAACAAGAATTGCTCAAAGTCCTGGTTTTTTTTGCATTCCAGAAATTTCAGTTTTCATTTCATTGTACATTTCTAAAGCTATTTTTTTTCAATCTATTATCATAATTTATATTTTTTTTATTTTTTATATAATTTTTTACTATTATATTTATAATTTTATTTTTTAAAAATTTTATATATAATTGTTTTAAATTTCTTTAATTTTTAAATATTTATTATGTCCAATAGACTTTTATCTTTTTTGATACTTTTTGTTATATTTTGAACATTGATTTGATGATATTTATATCTTTTTGTTTATTATACTTGAAGTCTAGTTTTAACTTGAAATCAAGCTAATTTTAAAGTGAAATTATATAGTGATACAATAAAAAGAACTATAGAAAATACTTGTGAAAAAAATATATGTAATATTCCTGATATACCTCCACTTGAATATAAAATAACTATTTCAAAAGATTGATATAAAGATTATGTTTCAAACATAAAAATTTCTAGAAATTCAGAGAAAAAATCAAATTTTATATTAAAAAGACAATCTTTTTTGAAAGAAATTTTAGAAAAAAATATCGAAAGTACTTGAACTACAAGTAAAATAGAAGAATTAAGAAATTTATGAAAAATAAAAGATTCATATATTTATTTTGATTTAAAAAACGATTGAATTTTTTATTTTGAGGAGAATTATTCGAATTTAACTTTATATTCTTATAATTCTTGAACAACTAATAAATTATATGATTTTGAAAAAGTTGCAAAAGATACAATAAATCTTGATAAAATATATTGAAATGAAAAAGAAATTTTTATAAGTCTTGCTTGAAAAACATATATTTATAATTTGGAAAATTGAGTAGTTAACTTCTTTGATTTTAAAATTCCAGTAACATATATAAAAAAGATTGATAATTTTTGAAATTATCAAATAGTAACTGAAAAATGAAGCTTTTTATATAGTTTAAATACTAAAAAAGCTGAATATTTTTCTATGTTCTCAGATTTTGTAAATTATAAAGATTCTTCTTATATATGAGTAATTTTTAACACTGAAACAGAGAAAAAAAATAATTACTGAATAAATTCAAATAATAATGTAATAATTTATTATGATTATATATCAAAAGAGAAAAAAATATTACTCGAAACAGAGAAAAAAATAACAAAAATCATAAAAGAAAATGAAAATATTTATTTTTATGATGATGAAAATAAAAAATATTTACTTGAAATTTGAGAATAAAAAATATGAAAATATCAGATTATATAAATTTTAATGAGTTAAATATAGCTTATATAAAAGTAAAAATAACAGCAAAATCATCAAAAAATGAATTATTTTCAGTTCTTAGTGATAATACTTTAAAAATTAGAATAAAAGGTGTTAGAGAAAATGGTAAAGCAAATAAAGAATTAATTTCTTTTTTAACAGAAGAATTAGCTTTAAAAAAATGAGAAATTGAAATAATTTCTTGAAGCCAAGAAGAAACAAAAACAATAAAAATATCTAAATAACAAAATATCATGCTTAAAATATTTATAAAAATATCAGTAATAATTTTACTAAACTTATTTGCTTTTTTACTTTTTTGAATTATACTCGGGGCGATTTTTTGAAAGACAGAAACATTTTTAGTTTTTAGTATTATTTTTTCAATAATACCTTTAATAATAATTATGGTTTTTGAAATACAAAAAACAACAAAAGAACTTAATAATATTTCTAAAATAGAAGAAGATGACAGAAAATAATTCAAGTGAAACTCACTCAGAACAACATGTTTGACCTCATATTCCAAAAATACAATGAGAAACTGTTTATTGACCAATAAGTAATACAAATATTGCATCATTTATTTTTTTAATAATAGTTTTAATTTTCTGAATATTTGCAAAAAAAGCTATAAAAAAAGATAATTCTAAATTAAAAACAGCTTGTTTAAATATAGTTTGAGTTTTAGATAAAGAATTTAGTGAATCATTTCATGATAAAGTTTTTGCTAGATCTTACTTACCTCTAATTTGATGATTTTTTGTTATAATATTATTCTGAAATTTATTCTGATTAATGATAGATTGGGCTTGAGCATCTATTTCTCCAACTATTTTAAAGTACATAAGACCTATGAATAGTGACTTAGATACAACTTTAGTTTTATGAATAATAACAGTTATTTCATTTTTATACATAGCTATTAAATATTCTTGAGTAAAATCAACTTTAAAATGATATTTTTTCAATTTTTCTTGAGAAACTTTAACAAATAAAATTATAAATGTATTTGTATGATGGTTGCATCTAATATGAGTTCCCTCAACAATAGCTTCCCTTTCATTAAGACTTTTTGGTAATATATTTGCCGGAATTATTTTGATTTGAGTTTTAAGTTATTTATGAGTTTTGATGACTTCTTCTTTATTTGAAGTATGAAGATTTATTTCAATACCATTTTGGTTTTTTGAAGTTTTCGTAGCATTTATACAAGCAATTGTATTTGCCGGGCTTATGATTTCTTATTTCAATCAAAGTAGAGAATCTCATCATTAAAATAAAATCTAGATATTTGATTTTGAATTTAATTTAAAAATTCAAGATCATAATTTATATTTTATTATTAACTTACATAAATATTATGGAAGAATTAAAATTAGTTGCTATGGCTTTAGCTATTTGATTAGGTGCTATTTGACCAGGTGTTGGTATTGGTTTAATTGGTAAAGGTGCTTTAGAAGCTCTAGGAAGAAATCCTGAAGCTGCTGGTAAAATACAATGATTAGCTATATTGTGTATAGCTTTAGCAGAAGCTGTTGCTATATATGCTTTAGTTATTGCTTTTATAATCTGATTTGTTAAATTATAATAACTAATTTACTAATATTTATATGATGCAAATACATGATTTTCAATTTTTTACACTAGAAACTTTAGTAATACAAACCATAATATTAGCAATAATATTATGGGTTTTAAATGTTTTTATATTTAAACCTTACTTGGCTTACCTAGATAAAGAATCTGAAAAAAGAAAAAAACTAGAAACTGATTATAATAATATTGAAAAATTAAATAAAGAAGCTCTTGAATCTAAAGAAAATATTTTAGCATCTGCTAGATTAGAAGCTGAAGAAATAAGAAAAAATTCTTCTGATTTAGCTAAAAAAGAGGCTGTTATAATAAAAGAAAAAGCATCTTTAGAAGCTGTTAGTATTAAAAATTCTGCTCTAGCTGAAATTTGAAAAGAAAAAGAAACAATGTTGAATGAAATAAAAGCTAAATCTGTTGATTTAATTTTAAAATTCAATGCTAAACTTTTTAATAATGAAAAAGTTAATAAAGATTTTGTAGAAAAAGAATTATCTTCTTTAAATTAATAATTATAATCATTTATGACTGATATTTCTAAATTAAACAAACTTGAATTAAAAGAATTACTTAAAAAATTAAATTTACTTAATTCTCTAAAAAAATCTCTATGAAACAGATGATTTAGAGAATATAGAAAAATTAATGATTGAGTAAATTCTTATAGAATTGAATATTTTGAAAATTCTTCAAAAACAGGTTTAGATTTTGCCCGTGAAAAAGCTTTAATATCTTTTAAAGAATTATTTCACTTAGATTTAAAACTAGAAGAAATTGAATTTATTCAAAATAATAATTTAAGTTGATGAATTAGAATCTTTTATAACGATAATATGTTTGATTTAAGTTATGCTAGATTTGAAAAACTATTAAAATAAAATTTTATATTTATAAAAAAATTATTTATGTCTAATGACTTACTTAATGGAATTATAAGTGATATTGAAAAACAAATCGATACTCTAGATACTACTCCAGAAATGGAAAATGTTTGAGAAGTATTCTATTTGTGAGACTGAGTAGCAAAAGTTTCTGGTCTTAGAAATGTTGCTTACAATGAATTAGTTGAATTTGAATCAGGATGAGTTTGAATTGCTTTAAACTTAGAAGAACACTATGTATGAATAGTTATTTTATCATGATTTAAATCTATTAAAGAATGAGAAAAAGTTAACTGTACAGGAAAAACTTTGGAAGTTCCAGTTTGAGAATGATTAATTTGAAGAGTTGTTGATGCTTTATGAAATGCTATTGATGGTCTTTGAGAAATTAAATCAAATATAAATTATCCAATTGAAAGAGTTGCTACTTGAGTAATGGATAGAAAATCTGTTCACCAACCACTTCAAACTGGTATAAAAGCTCTTGATGCTTTAGTTCCAGTTGGTAGATGACAAAGAGAATTAATTATATGAGATAGACAAACTTGAAAAACTCAAGTTGCAATAGATGCAATTCTAAATCAAAAATGACAAGATGTTATTTGTGTGTATGTTGCTATTGGTCAAAAAGAATGAAAAGTTGCTAGAGTTGTTGAAGAATTAAGAAATAGATGAGCTATGGATTATACTATAGTTGTTTCAGCTTGAGCTTCTTCTCCTGCTTCTATGCAATATTTAGCTCCATATGCATGATGTGCTATGGCTGAATATTTTATGTTCAATGGAAAACATTCTTTAATTGTTTATGATGATTTATCAAAACAAGCAAATGCATATAGAGAAATGTCATTACTTTTAAGAAGACCACCAGGAAGAGAAGCATATCCTTGAGATGTATTTTATCTTCACTCTAGATTACTTGAAAGATCTTCAAAATTAAATGATGAACTTGGTGCCGGGTCTATGACTGCTTTACCTATTATTGAAACTCAAGCTTGAGATGTATCAGCTTATATTCCTACAAATGTAATATCTATTACAGATGGTCAAATTTTCTTAGAATCTGACTTATTTAATGCAGGTCAAAAACCAGCTATAAATGTATGATTATCAGTTTCAAGAGTTTGAGGTTCTGCTCAAATTAAAGCTATGAAAAAAGTTTCTGGTACTTTGAAATTAGACCTTGCTCAATATAGAGAACTTGCTGCTTTTTCACAATTTGCTTCTGATTTAGATGCTGCTACAAGAAAACAATTAGAAAGAGGTAAAAGAATGATGGAACTTTTAAAACAATGAGTTTTTGAACCTATAACTGTTGAAAAACAAGTTGCTTCTATTTATGCTTGATCAAAATGATATTTAGATAATATAGATGTTTCAAAAATTAAAAAAGTAGAAAAAGAATTATATTTAGCACTAGATGATGAAAAAATAATTTTAGAATCTATTTCAAAAGATAAAGAGATTAAAGAAGAAACTGAAAAAAAATTAATTGATCTTATAAATAAAATTGTTGAATTAAATAAATAATTTTATTACAAAATATGGAAATTTTAAAAAATAATTGGGCTATTGAGTTTAAAAAAACATTAGATTCACATATAGAAAATTATTATAAAAAGGAGATAAGTAAATTTCCTGAGACTAGTAAATATAGTGAATTAAACAAAGAAAATTTAATAAGAAAAATGCTTGATGATATAAAGTTATTTTTTAAGTTAAAGTTAAAAGATTTAGAAGCTGAGAAAATATCAGATGATGAAAAAAATCAAAAAATAAAGGAAATAGAAAAATTAAAAGCTTATGCAAATTATATAATACCCAATTATATTGAACAAAAATTTTTTGAAAATAAAAAAGAAAGCTCAATTAAAAATTTTTTTAAAAAAATATTTAGTCTAATTTAAAATAAATATGGCAAACTCTAAAGAAATTAGAAGAAGAATTAAATCTATACAAAATACTTGAAAAATAACTAAAGCTATGGAACTTATTTCTACTGTAAAGATGAAAAAAGCTCAAGATTTAGCTATGGAAAAAAAAGCTTATATTAGATCTGTACTTGAAGTATTTTTAAGTATTAGTGATTCTCTTAATGAATCTAAATTTTTTTCTAAACATACAACTTGATGAAAAACTTTAGCTGTTATAATCACTTCTAACAAATGACTTTGTTGATGATATAATATAAATGTTATGAAAAAAGTTAGTTCTTATATGAAAGAACATAAAGATGAAAAAATGGATTTTATAACTGTTGGTAAAAGATGAGCTTGATTTGTTTGAAGAACTTGAAATACTCTTATTGCTGACTTTTCATGAGAATTTACTGATAATATAGATTTATATTTTGCGAAATCTGTTTCAAGACTAATTCAAGAAAAATTTTTATCTCCAGAATATTCTAAAATAAAGATTTTTTATAATCATTATGTGAATACAATAAGACAAATTCCTGTAGCTCATGATTTTTTACCTCTTACAAAAGTATGAATAGAATTATATTTTAAACAAATTTTTGGTGATAATTTTTATGAAGATAAAGATTATCTTAAAAAAGAAACTAAAAAAGCTGATTATACTATAGAACCAAGTAAAGCTGAAGTATTAAACGAACTTTTACCAATGCTTATTGATAGTATGTTTTATGATACATTAATTGAAGCAAAAGCAAGTGAGCATTCATCTCGTATGATTGCCATGAAAAATGCCAAAGATAATGCAAATAAATATGCTTCTAAATTAACTCTTGCTTATAATAAAGCTAGACAACGAGCAATAACAAAAGAAGTTTCTGAAATAGTATCTTGAGTAGAAAGTATGAAAGATTAAATTTAATTTTCAAAAGATGAAAGTAAAAATTTTTACAGATTGATGAAGTAGATGAAATCCTGGAAATGCTTGAATATGAGTTTATATAACAGACGAACATTGAAATGAAATAGAAAAAAGGTATAAAAATTTATGAATAAAAACAAATAACGAAGCTGAATATACAGCCGTACACTTGGCTGTTAATAGAGCTATAGAAATATGAGCTAAAGAAATTTCTTTATTTGCTGATTCTAAACTTGTTGTTAGCCAATTAAACTGAGAATGGAAAATAAAAGAAGAAAGATTAAAAGAAATTAAAAAATCCATAGATGAACTTATTATAAATAGTTCTATAAAAATAAGTTTTACTTGGATTCCAAGAGAACAAAATAAAGAAGCTGATAGACTTAGTAATGTAGCAATGGATAATATATAATATTTTTTAATTATATAATATATGGCAATATGGATTTGTGAATCTTGTAATTTTATAAAAGATTCTAGATGTAAACCAAAAAAATGTGAATCTTGTTCTTGAACAGTTTTTTCTAAAAAAGAAGAAGAAAATAAAAATTGTTCTTGCTCTTGATGTGGGTGTAAAAAATAAATAAAATTTTTAATATTTTAATATAAATAATTTATGCATACTTGAAAAATTACTAAAATCGTTTGAGTAGTTATCGATGTAGAGTTTGGAAATTGATATGTTCCTTCTATTTATGATGCTGTTGAAGTAAAATTTGATAATAAAGTTATTGTACTTGAAGTACAACAACAATTATGAGATTGAATTGTTAGAACTATTGCTATGAATCCTGTAGAAGGTTTAAAAAGAGGTATGGAAGTTACTGCTACTGAATTTCCTATTAGAGTTCCAGTTTGAGAAAAAGTACTTTGAAGAATGTTTAATGTACTTTGAGATCCAATTGATGGACTTGAAAAACCAGTAACTGAATTTTCAGATCCAATTCATAGAGATGCTCCAAAATTTTCAGAATTAACTACTAAAGCGGAAGTATTTGAAACTGGTATAAAAGTAGTAGATTTAATTGCTCCTATGCTAAAATGAGGTAAAGTATGACTTTTTGGTTGAGCATGAGTAGGTAAAACTGTTATCATGCAAGAACTTATTCATAATATAGCATCATGACATGGTTGATATTCTGTAGTTGCTTGAGTTTGAGAAAGAACAAGAGAATGAAATGATTTATATCATGAAATGAAAGATTCAGGAGTTATCGACAAAACTGCCATGGTATTTGGACAAATGAATGAAGCTCCAGGACCAAGAGCTAGAGTTGCATTAACTTGATTAACTATGGCTGAACATTTTAGAGATAGAGAAAAAAGAGATGTATTATTATTTGTAGATAATATATTTAGATTTACACAAGCTGGTTCTGAAATTTCAGCATTACTTTGAAGAATACCTTCAGCTGTATGATATCAACCAACTTTAGCAACAGATATGGGTGCTCTACAAGAAAGAATTACATCAACTAAAGATGGTTCTATTACTTCTGTACAAGCAGTTTATGTTCCAGCTGATGATCTTACAGATCCAGCTCCTGCTGCTACTTTTGCCCATCTAGATTCTACTATAGTATTAAATAGATCTATTGCAGAACTTGGTATTTATCCCGCTGTAGATCCTCTAGATTCTACTTCTACAGTTCTTGATCCATTAGTTGTTTGAGAAGAACATTATAATATTGCAAGAGAAGTTCAAAGAATATTACAAAAATATAAAGAATTACAAGATATTATTGCTATACTTGGTATGGATGAATTATCTGAAGAAGATAAATTAACTGTTTCAAGAGCAAGAAAAATTCAAAAATTCTTATCTCAACCATTCTTTGTAGCTGAACAATTTACAGGTACTCCTTGAGTTTATGCTAAACTTTCTGATACAGTTTCAGGTTTC
The DNA here is from genome assembly GCA_028702055.1 of Candidatus Altimarinota bacterium. Taxonomy (GTDB): domain Bacteria; phylum Patescibacteriota; class Gracilibacteria; order BD1-5; family UBA6164; genus JAQVPN01. The sequence continues at coordinate 18,907 of JAQVPN010000002.1, forward strand.
AAAAAAATTATTGACTGAGAAGTTGATTATGTTTGAGAAGGATATTTTATGTATAAAGCTTCTATTGATGATGTAATTGCTGCTTATAATAAAGATCAAAAATAATTAATGGTTTTAAAAAATAATTAAAAAATTATGAAATTAGAAATACTATCATTTAACTGAAAATTATTTAAATCACATAGTGTAATTTCAGTAACAGCGATGACAAAAATGTGAGAAATTACAGTTTTAGAAAATCATTCTTCTTTGATAACTTCACTAAAACCATCTGTTTTAAAAATAATTCATACAGATGAAAATAATATAAAACAAGAAGAATTTTTTGCGATATGAGGTTGAATTTTAGAAGTTACCCATAGTAGTATGAAAATACTTATAGATATGCTTGTTACTATAAATGAAATTGATTTAGATATAGCTGAAAAAGCTAAACAAAAAGCTATTGAATTAATGGAAACTTATAAAAATAGTAAAGATAAAGTTGATATGGAAAAATTTATTGAAGCAGAAGATATGTTACTTAAATCAGTTGCTCAATTAAAACTTTGAAATTTAAGATAATTTATAAAAGCCGAAGTTAAAATTCGGCTTTTATGTTTAATAGAATTTTGTGAATGCAAAATTTTTTATATAATCATTTAAAATTAAAATATTATAAAATAATATTATTCAAATATGATAAACTTCGTTTCAATAAATACAGAATTACTTAAAATGTATGATATATGGTCAATTCAGCATTTTTTCTTTTGAGTTTTTATTTGAGCTTTTGTAAGTTTTTATAACAAAAAACATATAAATAAATTATTAAAAGCAATAGATCACCCTGAAATCATTATAGAAAATATTACTCGGAAAAATATATTTTATTTTGATTTAGTTACTATATTACTTATTGCTTATATGTGGGAAACATTTGAACATTATATAGATGTCTGATATTGGTGACCTTATATACAATCATTTGTTCAACATGAAACTTTTTCAAATAGATTTATTTGAGATCCATCTGTTCTAGTATTGTGATATTTTCTTTCTGTTAGATTTAAATATTTAAAATATGCTGCTTTAATTTTTACATGAATTTTTTTGTTTGTACATATATTTATATTTAGAATAAACCCATAAATAAAAGCTCTGAAAAATGTTTTCAGAGCTTTTTCTTTTTTTTAGAAAATAAATTTATTTATTTTAAATCTATTTGTCAGATTTGTTTATAAGAATCTTTTATATCATTTATTTGAATTTTATTATTACTTATTGTATATAAATTGTTATCTATAAATATATTTCTAAGTATAAAATTATCATTTTGATTCCATATAGTATTTACTAAGTATTCTCAAGTTGTACTTCATTCATAACAATAAGTTGGAACATAAGTATTCCCTGCCGGACAATATTCTCATCAACCAATTACTTTTACACAAGCTGGTTTAACAACATTTGCATATTGTTTACATTCTTTTTGTCTAGCTTCTTCAAGTCAAGTCATATCTATATTTGTTATTCTAGCTTTTTCTTTAATTCAAGTATTTGAATCTATATTTAAAGCTAAAGTTCCTTGAAAAATATCAGAATTTCTATATAAATTATCTTTATCATTTGCTGAAGTATACAAAGTTGCAGTTAAATAAAGCATTTTTGTAGATTTATCCCATACAAATAATCTTGGGTCATTTAAAGCATCAGCTGATGAATAATTATCTCATAATTTCAAAGAAGAAGTTATTTTTGGATTTTTAAAATCTGAAATATCATATAAATCAACTTTAACTCAATCATTTTGAGTTCATCCCCACTGATTTTCTTTTGTTGCATATCAAAGTCCTATAAGATGATTTTCATCATAAGGATGTAAATAAGTAGAATATCATGGCATTTTAAGTTCTCATAAAATTTTTGGATTTGTAGAATCTGATAAATCTATTGCAAAAAGTGGATCTATTTGTTTAAAAGTAACTAAAAATAATTTATCTCAAATAAATCTATTTGATTTATAATCTTCTCATTTTTCTATATTTTCTAATTTTCACACCAAACTTAAATCATTTCACAATATATATAAGTTTGTATATCTATCTGGATAATAAGTACTTGTTAATATTCTAAATTCTCATTTACTATCTTCATCCATAGAATATTGATTTAATGGTGATCAAGGAACTATAGTAGAAGATTTATATGTAGTTGTATCTTTATTTATTGCTATTTTATGAATTATAGTATTTGATCCGGCTGGAAATACTGATGATACACATCTTTGAGGACAAGGAGTTGTAAAACACATAATTGCTGGACATGAATAAGCTTCATTTGTATACATATCAGATGTTATATATAAATTTTTTTCGCTCATATATATGTTTGATACATCTCAGAAAAACAATTTTGTTTTTACTTTTTTTGTTGCATCAGATGTATCAATTATAGATAAAGTTACTATTGATGGAGAAAATTTATTTTGTTTTATAGTTTCTTCATCTGGCATAATATATTCTATATCTGAACAATCTGAAGCATTTCAAGTGCTTATATTATAATCGTATGTTTTTCAATTTAATTTTACATTTTTCTTTGAATTATCAGAAGTTTTTGTCATATCTGATTTTTCTGGAATTGTTTTTTCTACATTTAATTCTTTATCAAATTTAGATTCATCAAAACCTTTTATAGTATTTCAATAGTAAATTCAATAAGGCATTTGAAAATTACTTTTAGAAATTATATAAACATAATTACCTATTTTTCTTGATTCTATACTAGATCAATCAACTTGATAAAATCTATCTATTTTTAAATTATTTATATCACTCATATCATAAACTATGACAACAGTTTTAACATCTCTATTATACCAAAAATATGAATAATCTTTTTGCGAATATTTTGTTGCAATTATAGTTAATTTAGTTCAATTTATAAAAATTTTTGGATCTACAAAATAAGTAGGTAATGCTATTTTTTTAACTATTTTTGCATTAATTGCTGGAAAAGCTTCTGTTATATATATTTTTTGATCTTTTGAATTATAATAATATATATATTTTCAATCAGTTTTTACTATTTCTGGTTCATCAACATTTTCAACTTGAGAATTTGTTTCTGAAAAATTTTGAGCAACTTCTTTCGTATTTGCTGATTTTACTTCATTTATTCGAGCTCATCATACCGCTGAATCAGTTGTTAAATTGCTTCACAAAGCATCTTCAAGCATTACAGGTCATCATCTATAATAAGGAAAACTAGGAAAAAAATTATAATTATTTTTTACATAATCTTTTATAACTTTTTTCATATCATTACAAGAAGCAAAAGTTTTTACTTCAAAATTAGTATTTATAACTTTTTTAGGAGTTTCTTTATCTATAATTTGTGTATCAGTTGTAGAACAAGAATCTGTTTTTGTCCATCAAGTTGGAACATCACAAGGAGTAGAAAATTCCTTGCATTCTTTTGTAGAATCATTTATTGCTGGTTGAATAACTTGAATACAAGTATCAGCCGCATTTACTTGACTAAGAGTAAAAAAACTCAAAATAGCCAAAGTACTAAAAATAATTTTTTTCATATAACTTTAAATTATTAAATAAAAATTAAAAATTTGTTTTACAAACTTTATAACGAAATAAAATATATAAAGTGACAAAAAAATTATAGACTTTTTATTTTGCTTTGCAAGATTATAATTTTTGATATATTTTTAAAAATATGATAATATGAAAATAAATAATAAAAATTTATAAATATATATGAATAAAAAAACAAAAGAAATATCTCATCAAGAAGAATATATTTCAAATATAATAAGTCCTGAAAAAGAAATGATTTTAAAGGAATTTTTAAAAACATATAAAAGATATCCTGTTATAGCTATAACTTGACCTGCTTGAATTGGTAAAAGTACTATAACAAATGAATTATCAAAATATTTATGAGCAAAAACATATACAGAACTTCCAAATACAAATCCTTTTTTAAAGATTATTAGTTCAACAAATTATAAAGTTAATGATGCTAGTTTATGGATAAACAATCAAAATTATTTTCTAGCAACCGATACTTCTCAAATTACAAAGGCTTTTATAGAAGCATCTAAAAAACCAATAGTTTTTGATTTTACATTGGCTCAAACACTTATTTTTGCTGATATAAAATTAAATTGAAATTATTTAAAAACATTTAAATCTATGTATAAATCTCAATTTAATACTTTACCAAAGCCTGATATAGTAATAGAAGTACAAGCCGATTCTAGTATAATAATAGATAGATTAGCCAAAAGATGAAAACATATAGATGAATGAGTTATAAAAATAACAGAATTAATAAATTCTTATTATAAAAATGGTTTAATAGATGAAAATTATCAGGATACGAAAGTACTAAAATTTGATAATAATAAATTTGAGGCCGAACAAAGTGATATACTTAAAAGAGTTTTAAAAATTTTGGATGAAGCTGCATAAAAAAAATCGTAAGTTTAACTTACGATTTTTTTTTATTTTTTATTCAAAAATTATTTAATATCAGCAGAAGCTCCTTCAGCTACTAATTTAGCTTTAATTTCTTCAGCTTCTTCTTTAGAAACACCTTTTTTAACTTCACCTCCGTTATCAGCTAAATCTTTACCTTCTTTTAATCCAAGACCAGTAATTTCTCTGATAGCTTTGATTACAGCTATTTTATTTCAACCAGCAGAAGTTAAGATAACATCAAAACTTGATTTTTCATCATCTCAAGCAGCAGCAGCAGGTCCAGCAACCATAACTGGAGCAGCAGCAGAAACTCCAAATTTTTCTTCCATAGCTTTAACTAAATCAGCTAATTCTACTATAGTTAATCCTTCAACTAAATCAATTACTTTTTGTGCATTAGCACCAAGAGTTATTTCAGACATATTGTTCTAAAATTATAAAATAAATATTTAAAAACATATTTTAAACTTAGCTTTGTAGCTAAATTCTTAGTTTCTAAGAAATTTATCTCAGAAACTAAGTGTTTAATTACAAAATTAAGCAGCAGCTTCTTCAGTAGTTTCAGGAGCAACTTCAGAAACAACTTCTTCAGCTTTTACTTCTTCTACTACAACTGGAGTTTCTGGAACTACAGCAGCAACTTCTGGAACTTTTTCAGCTTTAACAGCACCTATAAGATCTCAAGCTTTTGTTTTTCCAGTAGCTTCAAGTTCTGTTTTTGCAGCATCAAGAAATCTTGCAAGTCCAGAAAGTGGAGACATCATAGAACCAACCAATCTTCCAAGAAGAGTTTCTCTTGATGGTAAAGCAGCTATAGCTTTTGTTTCATTTGAATCTTTTATAGAACCTTCAAAATAAGAAGCAACAAAAACTATTTTTGGATCCTTTTTATTTAGAATTTCTTTAGTTAAAGAATTCATTTTTCCAAAACCTTCAACAGCATCTTTATTTGAACAAAGTACTGCTACTTGCCCAGGAAGTAAACTATCATCTATTTCAGCTCCATAAACATCTTTTAAAGCGATTTTAATAAGAGTTTTTTTAGCAATAGTGAAAGATGAATTAGCAGTTCTTAATTCTTTTCTAATTCTAGTTACTTCTTCAACTGTTAATCATTCATTTTTTGTAAATGCTATAGATTTAGCATTTTTCATTTTTGCTTTTAATTCTTCAAGTATTTCTACTTTTTTTGCTTTACTTACAGCCATATTATTTTTTTTGGTAAATAAAATATTTTTTCCTTTTACTCTAATTTAAAAAACAAAAAACTCTAAAAGCACGATGTTTCTAGAGTTTTTTTATTTTTCCAATTATGATAAAAAGGGAAAACAATTTTTTCTCTAAATCTCGGCAGGACTTATTGTTTGCCCACTTTCTACGATTTATAAAAATTTTGTTATTAATTTAGATTTTAATAATAATCTGAATAAAATCAAATTATTTATTAAGAGTTTCTGTTTTTTTCATTCTAGCATAGAATTTATCAACAGCTCAAGTTTTAAGTATTTTTTGTTCACCAGTGTATTGAGGATGACATTTAGAACAGATTTCTATTCTAACTATTTCATCTTTTATTGTACTTTCATTTTCAAAAGTAGCTCCACAAGAACATACAAATTGCATCATTTTTGATGCTGGATGTATTCAAGTTTTCATAATTATAAATGTTTTAATTGCTCGCCAAAGTACGATGCAAAAAATAAGGATTATGGTGCCGAAAGAGAGACTCGAACTCTCACACCTCGCGGTATTGGTTTCTAAGACCAACGTGTATACCAATTTCACCATTTCGGCTTTTGTAGCTGTTTATCTCGCTTACTCGATGTAAAATCTTTCCGACTTATTTCATTCGTTGCAAATAATAGTTAAATGGTGGGCAGGGAGTGATTTGAACACTCGAAGGCTGAGCCAACGGATTTACAGTCCGCCCCATTTGACCACTCTGGAACCTACCCGTGTATTTTAATTAAAAATTACGAACTACGAAATGTTTGTAGAAAAAAATCCGTAATTCGTAATTTCTTGTTTTTATAATGGAGCCACTTGTCGGAATCGAACCGACGACCATCCGCTTACAAGGCGGGCGCTCTACCAGCTGAGCTAAAGTGGCCTGCTTCTTTATTACTTTAAAGCTCCGGTATTCTATTAAAAAATAACAATATGTCAAAATTTTTTTAAACTTTTTTTATAAATTTATTTTTTTCTTGATTTTAAAAGGAAAGCATTTAAAATTTTTATAAAATATTTACAAAATATAATACTAAAAATGGAAAAAATATTTCAAAAAATAGATAATTTTTTACAAAATAAAAGCAATTTAAAGAAAATAATAGTCATTTATTGACCTACAGCTTCTTGAAAAACTAATTTATCTATAAAAATAGCTAAATATATAAATAGTGAAATCATTTCAACTGATTCAAGACAAATATATAAATATATGGATATTTGAACTGGAAAAATAACTGAAGAAGAAAAATCATGAATTCCTCATCACATGATAGATATAATAAATCCAGACACTTATTTTTCAGTTTGAGATTTTTGTGAGAAAGCAAATAAAAAAATAATAAATATTTTTGATTCATGAAAAATACCTATTTTAGTTTGATGAACTTGATTATATATTGATAGTTTAATTTTTGATAATTTTGTTTCCAAAGCTCCTAGAGATGAAAATTTAAGAAAAATTTTGGAAGAAGATAGAATAAAATATTGAAATGAATATTTATATAAAAAATTAAAAGAAATAGATCCAAAATATGCATCTGAACTTCATCCAAATAATTATTTATATGTTATGAGATGAATTGAAGTAAAAACTCTTACTTGAATTTCAAAACTGGATTTTGTAACAGAAAAAAAATTAAAATATGATGTTTTATTTATAAACACCTTTTCTTGAGATAGAGAAGCTTTATACAAAAGAATAAATGAAAGAGTTGCATTGATGTTTAAAAATTGATTACTTGAAGAATTTCAAAATTTACTTGAAATGTGATATAAAAAAGAAGATTTTTGACTAAATAGTATATGATATAGAGAACTTTTTGATTACAAAAATTGAGTTTTAAATTTAGATGAAACAATAGCTTTGGTTCAAAAAAATTCTAGAAATTATGCCAAAAGACAATTAACTTGGATGAATAGATATGAAAAATAAAATATTTCTTATATTTTGAAAATTTAAAAAAGCTAAATTTTAAATTTAGCTTTTTTATTTTAGAAATCCCAACTTCATTTCATAGAACTTGATTGAGCATAATTTGTAACTGTTGATTCAAAGAAATTTCATTTTTCTCCATTATTATCTTGAATTCTATCAAGATGTTTATATGGATTAATAATAATATCTTTATAAATTGGTTCAATTCCAAGTAAATTTAACCTTTGATTAGATAACCGTTTTGTATAATTTTCTATATTTTCATCTCACATTCATATTATTGAATTTGCAATAATATGTTTACTCCATTTTATTTCTTGATCTACAGCAGTTTTCATCATATCTTTAATCATTTCTTCATCATAAATTTCTGGGAATTCTTTTTTTATTTCCTTTATAATATTTGCAAAAATAGTTATATGAGTTAATTCATCCCTTCTTATATAATTTATCATTCTACCTGTTGCAAGCATTTTTGTCTGA
>JAQVPN010000003.1 GCA_028702055.1 Candidatus Altimarinota bacterium
AAAGCATTGCATCATAAAATAACTTTTCAAATGACTTATATTTTTTCCGAAAATTTTATTTTAGATAGAGATCGGGATGATATAAATTGATTATATTTGCAAACTATATAAACCATGCCTACACTAAAACTTCCTCCAGAAGACTTTGAACAAGAATGCACTTCTGTTTGGTCTTTCCCTCGCAGATGAAACTGGATGACTCATAATTCTAAATATAGATGAAATTGGTCTCCAGAAGTAGTTAGAAATCTTATTTTAAGATATTCTAAAGAATGAGATTATTTGCTTGACCCTATGATTTGAGGTTGAACAACGGCTATTGAAGCAAAATTACTTAATAGAAATCTGCTTTGCTATGATATAAATCCCAATGCAATAGAGCTTACAAAAAGTTTTCTTGATTTTGAAGTATATAATAGTACTAAAATAGAAATTCTTCATCATGATGCAACTCTAAAAAATGAAAAACTAAAAGATGAGAGTTTGGATTTTGTGCTTATGCATCCGCCTTATGTGGATATTATCAAATATAGTGAATGAAAAATCAAAGAGGATTTATCAAATATTCATGATATTGATAAATTCTGTGATGAAATAGAAAAAGTTGCAAAAGAAAGCTTTAGAGTTTTGAAGCCTTGAAAATTCTGTGCAGTTTTGATGTGAGATACTAGAAGAAACAAACTTTATCAACCGCTCGCATTTAAGGTAATGGAAAGATTTTTGAAATCAGGCTTTACTCTAAAAGAAGATATTATCAAAGTTCAACATAATTGTAAAGCGACAGGATTTTGGGTAACTAAATCCAAAGAAGCAAATTTTCTTCTTATTAGGCACGAACATTTATTTATATTTCAGAAATTATAAAACAAAGCATTCTACCGCTTTGTTTTTTATTTTTTTTCTCATTTTTCCTCACCCCAAAACCAAAAAATATTTTTTTTTGACTTTTTAAATCTTTTTAATAAAATGCTACAGCTTGTAAAATTTTATTGAAAGTTTTATTTGAAGAGGTTAAGTTAGACTCCGCTAATAATAGCAGAAGTTTAACCTCTAACTTTATATTTTTTAATTATTTTTATTTTTATGGCTTGATTACTAGCTTATAAATTAGAAATGACTAGGGTGATAAAATGAGATAATTTTATCCCTGTGACTCTTTTGAAAGTACCAACTTTAAAAGTTGTATATAAAAAAGATGTTGCTTCTGATTGATACAATGCTTTAGTAGTAGGTATCTTAAAAGATGGAGCTGATGCTTCTCTAAAAGACTGAAACAAAGCACTTAGTTTTAACAAATTCTCAAGAATTAGAGAATTTAGACTAGCTGATGCATCTAGTTTAAATAATTTCAATGTTTGAGATGATGTTACTTTGGACTTATTAGAATGAGTTACTGAAGTTGAAATTACTTCTGTTTCAAAAGGTAAAGGTTTTGCCGGTGCCATGAAAAGACATAATTTCCATTGAGGTAGAGCTACTCACGGTTCAAAATTCCATAGAGCTTTAGGTTCTATCGGTAATAGAAAACCAAGAAGAACTCACAAAGGTAAAAAAATGCACGGACATATGGGTAGTGAACAAATTACTCTTAAAAATATAAGTGTAGAAATTGTTAATAAAAACTTAAATGTACTAGGTCTTAAAGGTCCAGTACCAGGTGCTAGAAAATCATTAGTTATGATTAAATTTTAATTCTTAATAATAATTATAGACAATATGGAAACTAAATTATTAAATCAGGAATGAAAAGAAATCTGAACTATTGAATTAAATGATTCTATTTTCTGAGTTCCTGTTGATAAATGATTAATTCATAGATATCTTATCTATCAATTAGCAAATGCTAGACAATCAAATGCTCACACTAAAACTAGATGAGACAGAAGATGATCTACAAGAAAAATATATAAACAAAAAGGTACTGGTAGAGCAAGAGCAGGTTCTGCAAGATCTCCAGTAAGAAAAAAAGGTTGAGTTGGTTTTGGTCCTAAAAATACTACAAACTACACAATCGCAATGAATAAAAAAGAAAGAAGATTAGCTTTATTTTCAGCTTTATCTTCAAAAGTTAGAACAAATAGCTTAATAGTTGTTGATTCAATTTCTCTTTCAGAAATGAAAACAAAACGAGCTGTATCTGTTTTTTCTAAATTACCATATACAAAAAGCTTATTATTAGCACTTCCTGGTAAACATGAAGTTTTACAAAAAGCTATGTCAAATATCGCAAATGCAAAATATACTAGAGCTGATTACTTAAATATAGTAGATTTACTTAAATATGATACATTAGTTCTATTAAAAGATTCTGTAAAAAGAATTGAAGAAGTATTTCTTAAATAATTAAAGCTATGAGTTTATATAATATTATAAAAAAACCTATCGTTACTGAAAAAATGCCTTGAATAAATGGTGTTTATGCATTAGAGATAGATAATAGAGCTACAAAAATAGATGTTAAGAAAGCTTTTAGTGACATATATAACATAGAAATTTCTGATGTAAGAATCGTTTCTGTTAAAGAAAAATTTAAATTCTTAAAGAAATGAACAGCTATGAAAAGAAAACCTTCTAAAAAAGCTTATATTACTCTAAAAGACAAATCTAAAACTCTAGATTTCTCTGCTATAAAATAATGCCCCAAAAAATATTTGAGAAAACAATATTCAAATATTTTGCATTAAAAATTTAATTTTTAATTTTTTGTAAAAGTGGGAATTAAGAAATTTAAACCAACTACAAATGGTAGAAGGTGAATGACTGGTTATACATTTGAAGAATTAAGTACTTCAAAACCATATAAAGCACTTACTGTTAAATTGCAAAATCATGCAGGTAGAAATAATACTTGAAGAATTACTGTTAGACATCAAGGTTCATGACATGCTCAAAAATATAGATTAATAGATTTCTATTTCCACGATAAACTGGATATTCCAGCAAAAGTAGAAACAGTAGAATATGATCCATATAGAACAGCTTGGATTTCTCTTGTTTGTTATAGAGATTGAGAAAGAAGATATATTCTTGCTCACAACACTGTAAAAGTTTGAGATGTTATTGTTACTTCTGAAAAAGCTGCACTTGTTTCTGGAAACAGAATGAAAATATCAAACATACCAGTTTGATTACAAATACACAATTTAGAATTAATAGTAGGACAATGAGCTTCATCAGTTAGATCTGCTGGTTCAAGTGCTACAATAGTTTCACAAGAATGAGAATATACTCAAGTAAAATTACCTTCTGGAGAAATAAGATTAGTTCATAAAAATTGTTATGCAACTTTAGGACAAGTTTCAAATCCAGATCATAGCTTAATCGTTATAGGTAAGGCTTGAAGATCTAGACATATGTGAATAAGACCAACAGTTTTAGGTAAATCTATGAATCCTGTTGACCATCCACATGGAGGTTGAGAAGGACATTCACCTATTTGATTAAAATATCCAAAGACTCCTTGGGGAAGACATGCTTTATGAAAGAAAACAAGAAGTAAAAAGAGTTTTACAAATAAATGGATACTTAGAACTAGAAAATGAAAACTAATGGCTAAGTAATTTAATAATTTATAATTTTTAAATTTATGACTAGAAGTCTTAAAAAATGACCTTATATTGATGAAAGATTATTTAAAAAGGTTCAAAAGTTAAATGATGAATGAAGAAAAATGGTTATAAAGACTTGGGCAAGAGATTGTACTGTTGCTCCAGAATTTGTAGGACATACTTTTTGAGTTCATAATTGAAAAATGCATATTCCAGTATTTGCTACTGAAGATATGGTTTGACATAAATTAGGAGAATTTTCTTCTACTAGAACTTTTAAAGGTCATTCATGAAATAAATAACTTTTATCTAAATAATTTTTTACATACTATGAAAGCTTATTGAAATGATATAAGAATTTCTCCTAAAAAATTGAGAGTTGTTGCTGAAATTGTAAGATGACAAGATGTAACAAAAGCTCTAGATTTTTTAAAATTTGCTCCAAATAAATGAGCAGGTTTGTTATATAAATTAGTATTCTCAGCAATGAGTAATGCTATAAATAATGATAATCAAGCTAAAGAAGATTTAGTAGTTGATACTCTAGTAATAACAAAATGAGTTGTTTACAAAAGAGGACAAGCAATTTCTAGAGGTAGATCTCATAGAATACTAAAAAGAACTTCTAATGTTAGATTAGAATTACAGGTAAAAAAATAATATTTTATTTTTAATTTAAAAAGTTTTATGTGACATAAAGTAAGTCCGATTGCTTTTAGAATTCCTTATATAAAAAACTGGGGTTCATCTTGGTTCGCTGATAAGAAAACTTATGCTTCTTATATTAGTGCAGATAACACAATAAGAGAAGTTCTTAAAAAAGAATTAAATTGAATACCTACAGGTGATATAAAAATTTCTAGAAAAGAAGAAAATATTACTATAGATATTTTTACAACAAAAGCATCTTTAGTTTTAGGGAAAGATAATGAAAATTTAACAAAAATAGAAAACCTACTTTCTAAAAAAGTAGCTTGAAAAGTTTCTATAAATGTTAAAGAAATTAAAAAACCAGAACTTAATGCAAAAGTAGTTGCTTTTTCTATAACTAACCAAATAGAAAAAAGAACTCCATATAAAAAAGCTATCAAACAAGCGATAGCAAAAACTATGGAAAAATGAGCAAAATGAATAAAGGTTAAAGTTTGATGAAGATTAAATGGTGCAGAAATAGCTAGAGTAGAAACATTTAAAGAATGAAGTATTCCTACACTAACTATCAGATCTGACATAGACTATGTATCTTCTAGAGCTGAAACAGTTTATTGAACTATCTGAATTAAGGTATGGATTTACAAATGAGATATATTTAAATAGTAATCTTTTTTAAATAAAAAATTGACTTTTTAAATTTATTTATATACTAATACAAGTTTTTTATGTTACAACCAAAAAAGACTAAATATAGAAAAGCTATGAGATGAAGATTGAAATGACTTGCTATAAAATGAGCAGATATTTCATTTGGAGATTATGGACTTAAAACTATAGATAGATGATATATAACATCTAGACAGATAGAATCTGCTAGAAAGGCAATAGTTCGTTATATAAAAAGATGAGGAAAACTTTGGATAAGAATATTTCCAGATAAACCTTATACAAAAAAACCATTGGAAGTTCCAATGGGGTGAGGTAAATGATCAGTTGAGATGTATAGAGCCCGAGTAAAGCCTGGTAGAGTTCTTTTTGAACTTACATGAGTAACACCAGAGATTGCTAGGGAAGCTTTTAGGCTTGCTTCTTACAAATTACCAGTTAAAACTAAGATCCTAGTTGATTAATTAAAAAATATCTTATGAAAGAATTAAAAGACTTAAAATTAAAAAGTTTGGAAGATTTGAGAAAAGCTACTCCAGATGATTTGAAAAAAGATTTAAAAGAAGCCGAAAAAAAGTTATTTTCTTTTTCTATGAAATTAGAATTAAATGAATTTAAACAAACTCATTTAATAAAATTTTTGAGAAAGTATATAGCTAGATTGAAAACTCTTTTAAATTCTTGAATTTAATGCATATTTAATATTTTAAAAAAATATAAATTTATGAGAACAATTAAAGGTGTTGTTACAAGTAATAAAATGGATAAAACTCGAGTAGTTTCTGTTCATACTTACAAAAACCACCCAACATATAAAAAAAGATTTAGAATTACGAAAAAGTTTTACGTTCATGATGAAAATAACTCTGCAGTAATGTGAGATATTGTAGTTATACAAGAAACTAGACCATTATCTAAATTGAAAAGATGGGAATTAGTTAATATCTAATATTAGTTTATAAATAATTTTATCAGTATTTATGATACAAACTGAATCAAGATTAGTTTCAGCTGATAACACTTGAGCCAAAGAATTTCTATGTATTAAAGTACTAGGAGGTTCAAAGAGAAGATATGCTACAGTTGGTGATGTTATAATCGCTTCTGTAAAAAAAGCTTCTCCAGATGGAACAATTAAAAAAAAGAAAGTTGTTAGAGCTGTTGTAGTTAGAACTTCTAAAGAGATAAGAAGAAAAGATGGATCTTACATAAGATTTGATGATAATGCTTGTGTTGTTATAGATGAGAAAGGGGAACCAAAATGAACAAGAATATTTGGTCCTGTTGCTCGTGAATTAAAAGCACTAGGGTATCAAAAAATAGTAAGTTTGGCTCCAGAAGTTTTATAAAAATTTTTAGTATATTAAATATTTTTTTATGAAAATAAGAACTTGAGATAAAGTAAAAGTTGTTTCTTGAAAAGATGCTTGAAAAGAATCAAAAGTTTTGAAAGTAATTTTAAAAGAAAACAAAGTTTTACTTGAATGAATAAATATTGTTACTAGACATATAAAAAAAGTATGAGCAAATCCAGGTCAAATTGTACAATTTGAAAAACCTATTGATGCTTCAAATGTTATGCTTATATGCCCAGTTACATGAAAAGCTACTAGAGTTGGTTTCACTATGATTGAAGAGAAATGAGTAACTAAAAAATTTAGATTCTCAAAACAAGCTCTGAAATCAGGTAAATCTATGAAAGATGCAATAATCAAATAAGGTAGATTTGTTAAATTTACTAAAAAAGATTTATATTATAATATTTTAGATAATGTATCTTAAAGAAAAATATATAAAAGAAGTTCTACCTGAACTTATGAAAAAAAACTGATATAAAAATATAATGCAGGCTCCAAAAATTGAAAAAATTGTATTAAATATGTGAATTTGAACATATATAAAACAAGGAAATAAAGATTTTGAACCACTTAAAAATGCATTAAATCTTATATCTGGTCAATCATCAATAGTTAGAAATGCTAAAAAATCTATATCAAACTTCAAATTAAGAGAAGGTATGCCTGTAGGTTTAACAGTAACTCTTAGATGAGATAAAATGTATAATTTCTTGGAAAAAATGATAAATGTTGTTTTACCTAGAGTTAGAGATTTTAGATGATTACCAAAAAAAAGTTTTGATAGAGAAGGAAATTATAATTTCTGAATAAAAGAACATACAATTTTTCCAGAAGTTCCTCAAAACGATGTAATTAAAACACATGGTTTACAGATAACTATATCTACAAAGAATACAACAAAAGATTCTTGAAGAGATTTATTGGAATTATTAGGTATTCCTTTTGCTAAGTAGTTTTATTTTTGTAATTTTTAATTTAATGAGAAAGTCAAAAATTGCCAAAGCTGCAAAACTTAAAACAAAGTTTTTAAGCGCAATTAAAGATTGAAGAAAACCAAAATTTGCTACAAAAGTTTTTAATGTATGTAGCTGTTGTGGTAGAACGAGATGATACATCTGAGCTTTTGATATGTGTAGAATCTGTATTAGAGAAAAAGCTAATAATGGAGATCTTCCAGGAGTAAGAAAGGCCAGTTGGTAATAGAGTTAAGTTTAGTTTTTTAAGTTTTTATATTATGATAATAGATCCAATAGCAGATTTATTAACTAGATTGAGAAATGCTTATCTATCTAGAATAAGAGAAGTTTCAATGCCATTTTCAAGATTAAAATCTGATATTTTGAAAATATTAAAGAAGAATAATTATGTTCTGGATTATGAAGTGAAAGAAGAAGGTGTAAAGAAATTTTTAGTTGTAAAACTAAATGATGTAAGAGTTACAAAATACATTCCTACTTTTAATAGAATCTCAAAACCAGGACAAAGAATATATATATCTTCTACAGATATTAAGAAATCAAGAAATGGTAAATGAATATACATAGTTTCTACTCCAAAAGGAGTTATAACTTGATATGAAGCAAGAAGCTTAAATGTTGGGTGAGAACTAATGTGTGAAATTTTCTAATTTAGAATTTATTAATTAAGTTAGTGTTTTTATGTCTAGAATTGGTAAATTACCTATAGTTTTAGAAGAAAAAATCGAAGCTCGAATAAATGGGTCAAAAATAGAAATAAAATGACCATTAGGTACTCTAGTTTTTGAATTTTCTTCAAAGGTAAATGTAATTAAGGAAGAAAAAAATATAGTTGTTTCTCCAAAAGATTTAAATGATTCAGAATCATTAGCTTTATGGGGAACTACTAGAGCAATAATTTCTAACATGCAAGAATGAGTTTCTAAAGGTTTTAAAAAAACTCTAGAAATAAATTGAGTATGATATAAATTTGAAGTTGCTTGAGATAAATTGATTTTAAGTATTGGTTATTCTCATAAAGTTGACATGCCAGTTCCTGCTTGATTAAAAGTAGTATTGGATGACAAATTGAAAAATATGATACATATTTCTTGAATTGATAAACAACTTGTTTGAGAATTTGCTGCTAAAATTAGAGCAAAGAAAAAACCAGAACCTTATAAAGGAAAATGAATTAAATATTCAGATGAAACTATAAGAAGAAAAGCTTGAAAATCAGGTAAGAAAAAATAATAAATAATTTATATAAATAATATCTAAATTATGTTAGAAAAGGTATTAAAAAGAGTTAAAAGACAAGTTAGAGTTAGATCACAAATTACAGGAACTTCTACAAGACCTAGATTATCGGTTTTTAGAAGTAATTCTTCAATTTCTGTTCAAGCAATCGATGATACTACAGGTAATACTATAGAAGCATCTTCTGACTTAAAACTATCAAAAACTTGAACTAAAGTTGATATGGCTAAAATGGTTTGAGAAGATATCGCAAAAAAATTATTAGCAAAAAGTATCACTTCAGTAGTTTTCGATAGATGAGGTTTTAGATATCACTGAAGAGTTAAAGCTTTAGCTGATGCTGCTAGAAATGGTGGACTAAAATTTTAATATTTAAATTATAATTTTTTTATGACTGGAACTGATAAAAAAGATAACAGTAGAAGAAGAGATTCTTCTGAACAAAAAAAAGAATATAAAGAAGAATTATTATCTATAGATAGAGTTACAAGAGTTACTGCTTGAGGTAGACAACTTAGATTTAGAGCTGTTCTTGTAATCTGAGATGGTAAAGGAAATGTATGACTTTGAACTTGAAAATCTTGGGAAGTAGTAGATGCTATAGCTAAGGCTATAAATAATGCAAAGAAAAATTTAACAAAAGTTAAAATAGAAAATGGAACTGTTCCATATGATATTAAAGTTAAATATAAATCTGCAGTTATTATGGTTCATCCTGCATCAGAAGGTACTTGACTTATCGCTTGATGAGCTGCTAGAAAAGTACTTTGAGTTGCTGGATATACTGATGTATTAGCTAAAAGATATGGTTCAAATAATCATATAAATAATGCTAGAGCTACTATTAAGGCTTTATCTAGTTTTAAATAATAATTTGGAAATATAATTTTCAAATTAATTCTTAATAATTATTAATAAAAATCATTATGGTTTCATTAAATAATCTAAAAGCTACTGCAGGTTCAAGAAATACTTCTAAAAGACTTGGTAGATGAAATGGATCAGGTAAATGAACATTCTCTGGAAAATGATGTAAAGGTCAAAATGCTAGAAGTGGTGGATGAGTTCCTGCTTGGTTTGAATGAGGACAAACTCCATTATTTAGAAGAATGCCTAAATTAAAAGGTTTTTCTAATTCATTATTTAAAAAAGAATATAATACAGTTAATTTAGATGATTTAGAGCTTCTTGCTTCTAAAGGTATATCTGAAATAACTAAAGAAGTTCTTTTAGTTAATAAAGTTATTAGAAATAAATCTGCTTGATTAAAAGTTTTAGGAAATTGAGAAATAACTTCTAAATTTTCTATTAAAACTGATAAAATTTCAGAATCTGCTCGTGAAAAAATAGAAAAAGCTGGTGGTAAAGTTGAATTAATCGCTGCTTAAATTTTTGAACAAAATTAATAAAAGGCTAGACTTAAATCTAGCTTTTTATTTTTGTATTCAAAAAAACTTTACTTTTTTTATTTTTCCTTATACTGATGAGCGAATTTATTATTTTATTAAATAGGATTTATGATTTTAAAACATATGAAATCAATCTTTGCTGTTAAAGATTTAAGAAAGAAAATTATATTTACTCTTGCTACAGTATTAGTTTTTAAATTACTTTCTGTTATACCAGTTCCAGGTGTAAATACTGATGGTCTTGCTGCTATAATGAAACAACAACAATGATTAGCATTTTTCTCTGCTCTGATGTGAGGATGAATTGAACATTTTTCAGTTATTCTTATGGGACTTTCTCCATATATCAATGCTTTAATTATAGTTCAATTACTTTGAGTAATAGTTCCTAAGATAGAAGCTATGCAAAAAGAAGGAGAACAATGACAAAAGAAAATTAATAAAATTACTAGATGGTTAGCTTTACCTTTAGCTTTTGTACAAAGTTATGGTATGATTTTACTTTTGAATAATTTAGCTGGTTGAAGTATTATAAATACTACTAACTGGTGAATTGTTTTCACAGCTATGCTTGTAATTACTGCTTGAACTATCTTTTTGATGTGGCTTTGAGAAATAATGACAGAATATGGTATAGGTAATGGTATATCAGTTATAATAATGGCTTGAGTTTTAGCAGGGGTTCCTTGAAAAATAATAAACTATTTTTCAATCTGAAATTATGCTATGTTTGCTGGATTATTAGCTCTTACACTTATAATTATATATGTAATTATAAAATTTACAGAGTGAAATAGAAGAATTCCTTTAATTTATACTAGAAGTGGTAGAGATGAAAAATCATATTTTCCTATTAGAATAAATCAAGCTTGAATGGTTCCTATTATCTTTGCTGTATCAATAGTTACTTTTCCTTCTATAATTGGACAAATTTTATCAACAAGTTGATCTGAATCTGCTAGAACTATTTGAAATTTTTTAGTTACATATTTTGGTATGAATAATCCAAGTTGGGTATTTATAGGAATATATTTTTTACTTGTTATTTTATTCTCTTTCTTTTATGTTTCAATTACTTTTAATACTGATCAAGTATCAGAAAGTATTCAAAAAAGATGAGGTTATATACCAGGTATTAGACCAGGTAGTGAAACATCTGATTATCTTTGAAAAGTATCAGCAAGATTAAATCTATTTTGAGGTTGATTTCTAGCTATTATAGCTGTTTTACCTTATGTTATGAGTAAACTTATGGGACAAACTGTAGACTTACTTATAAGCTGAGCATGACTTATAATTATAGCTTCTGTTATACTAGATCTTATAAGAAAAGTTGATAGTGAAATGAAAATGTTTGATTATGATAAATTTAAATAAAAATAAAAAAAATTCTAGAAATAGAATTTTTTTTATTTCTTAATAATTTGATTATAAATATTTTTTTTATAAAATACAGCTTATTATATTTTAATTATATAAATAATGAAAATAGCTATTTGAACAACAGCTGCTCCTAAAATAGCAGCAATAGAAGAATGAATTAAAAAATGCCCATTTTTTGAATGAATAAATGTAGAAATAATTCCAATGTCAGTAAAATCTGGAATTTCAGATATGCCACTTTCTGAAGAAGAAAATATGACTTGAGCTAAGAATAGAGCTATAGCTTGTAAATCAGAGATCGAAGCAGATTTTTATATATGAATGGAGGGGTGAACTACTATGATTTGAAACAAAGCTTATTTATTTTGAGTTGTATATATTATGAATAATTCCTGAGAAGGTCATTTTGGTTTTTCAAATCGTATGGAAATGCCTGAAATCTTTAGAAAAAGGGTATATGATAATTTAGAGGATTTATGACCAGTTTTAACTGAAATTACTTGAGTAGAATGAGCAAGTAAAAAAACCTGAGCATTTTGAGCTTGGTCAGATGATTTACTTACTAGAAAAGAACAATTTTTACTTGCTTTTTTGAGTGCAATTCCAGCTTTTTATAATAAATACTACAAAATGTAGTATTTTCTTTTCGGGATTCGCCAAGCGGTAAGGCCGAGGACTCTGAATCCTCTATCGTAGGTTCGAATCCTACATCCCGAGCCATAAAAAAATAAATTTAAATAAAATAAAAAGATTTAGTAAAATTTTACTAAATCTTTTTATTTTATTCTTCTTTACAATGTTTATGTGCTTTATGATGATGAGATTCACAATGATATCTTTTATGAAGTAAATATTCTCAAACAAATATAAATATTCATAAAATTATTGTAGAAATAATAAGCCAAAACTCACTTGCATGCGAATGTTTCTCTATTTGATGAATAGTTTCTTCTCAAATATATAAATGTCATAAAATATGAAAAACAACTGGTAGAAAAGTAGTTAGAAATCTAATTTTATAATTTTCTATAGATTCTCTTATATATCAAGCAATAAAAACAAGAATCCAATAAATTAAGTGTACAACTCATAATTTTTCAAAAAGCCCAATTTCAGGAAATTCATGTAAAATGATAAATACAAAACAGATTTCTATTACAACAAAAAGTAAAATGTGTAATAAAGAAGATAATAATTTTTTTTTCATTGATTAATTTTTGGTTAATTATAAACAATTTTTACAAGTTCAAATAATACTTATTGAATGGTCTTTTACTTTAAATCAAATATTTGAAGCTTCAGATAATATTTTTTTACAAATATTATCTGAGTTAAAATTTATGATTTTAGAGCATTTCTCACATTTCATATGTTCATGATGATTTTCATCATCATTTACAATTTCATAATTTTCTGATCTCTCTCAGAAAGAAATCTTTCTTATAATTCAAATTTCTAAAAATAAATTTATAGTTCTAAAAATTGATGCTCTTCAAAGGTTTCAAAATTTCAAAATTAAATCATTTGCAGAAAATAAATGTTTTTCTGAAATAAAAGAAAAAATATCAATTCTTTCTTTTGTTATGCTTTTATTATATTCTTTTAAAATATTTTCTATATTCATATAATTGAGACTTAGTATCAAAAAGTATTGATATTATATGAAATTAATTTTTAAGTCAAATATAAATTCAGTTTAATACTATTGTTTTATTTTAATTTTTATATAATATCTTAAATGCAATCTAATTATAGATAATAATAATTCTTTTAAAAAATAAAAAATGAATGAAAATATTAAATTAAAAATTTATTGAGTTGTAACAGTTTGAGCAAAAGGACAAATTATAATTCCAAAAGAATGCAGGGAAGATTTAAATATTTTAGTTTGAAATAGGTATCCTATAGCTGATATAGAACAAAAAGCTTTTGCTTTATGAGTAAATATTAAAAATATTTGTAAAGAAAATCTTTGATTTAAATTAGAAGATATTTGAGAAGTTTCTATTTGATCAAAATATCAATTTGTTATTCCTTCTTTTTTAAGAAAAGATTTAGGTATCTCAGTTTGAGATAATTTAATTACAATTTGAAAAGAAAAAAAAGGACTTTGATTTATTAAAAATGATAATATTGATTTTTTATTTGAATATATAAAAGAAAATATGTAATTTATATTAAAATATTTGACAAAATAGGTATGAAAAAGTATACTCTTAAATAAGTATACTTTTTCATACCTATTTTTTAAAGAAAAAGTTATTTTTATTATTAAGTTAAAATTATGAAAAAAAATATTTTTTTACTATTTATTCTTACTACTTTTATTCTTAGTTCTTGTTGAAGTGATGATACAAAAACATTAAAAAGTTCTGAAGATATACAATCTTGTTCTAATCCTTTTTTGATTAGTTCTTGAACTTGATCAAATTTAACTTTAAAATCAAAAGTTATCACAAATAATATTAAAAATGTTATTTCTAATAACTGATGAAATATAGAATATTTAAATTGTGAAAAATGAACAAAAGTTGATGAAAAAACTTTGATAGCAAAAATAAAACCAGATTATTCTGATCCAAATATTCAAAATTTACTTAATCAAGCTAATATGATTAATAGTCAAATTTCAAATACAAAAGGAATAATTTCTTCTACAAAATCAAATTTTGAAATTCAATTAAATTCTTTAAATATTCAAAAATCAAATTTTGAAAACCAATTAAAAATATTAAATAATTCTTATTTACAAATATCTAATCAATGAGATTTTTGAATTTTAGATATTGATAAACAATTAGATTCTTTATCAATACAATTAGATACTTTAAAAACTCAAATCAGCGATTTAAATAAAATGAAGTCAAAATTAGAAGATTCTAAAAAGGCTGATTTAGAAAAATTACAATTAAATTTAGAAACAGCAAAATCTCAAATAAAAACTCTTTTTACATCATCATTATTACAAATAGATCAAATTTTTTGAATAAGTGATGGAAATAGAAATAAAAATGATTCTTTTGAAGTTTATCTTTCTGCAAAGGATTCTTCCTTAAAAACTCAAGTTGAAAATGATTGGAGAATTATAAATAAAAAGTTTCAAAATTATGATAATTTATCAAATCAGGAAATTTCTACTTTTTTAGAATCTTTAAATAATTTAGCTATAGAATCAAAAAATGCTATAAATAATTCAGTTGCTTCAACTTCTTTTACTGATACTACAATAAGTAATTATTATTCTATACTTCTTCAATATGAATCTGGATCTCTAAGTGCAAAAAATTGAATTGATAACATTTTAAAAAGTGTAGAAACTGTTACAAATAGTTATGATACTCAAATATTAAATATTGAAACACAGATTAATCAAGCTCAAAATTCGCAGAGAACAGTTTTATCAAATGTGGATAATCTTAAGTCAAATAAATTAGGAACATATACAACTTCTATTGATTTACAAAAAAATCAAACAAAAAGTCAGATAGAAACAATTCAAACAAATTCTAGTAATATAAAATCACAAATTGATTCATTAAAATCTCAAGAAGAAATACAATTAAATCAATTAAATAATCAATTAACACAACTAAATTCTAGTTTAAATACTATAAATATAAATTTAGAATCTCAATCAATTTATGCAGAAACTACCTGAATAGTAAAAGAAAAATCATCTTCTTTATGAAATAAAATTTGATCAAATTCTGTGATTTGTCAGATCCTTCCAGAAAAATCTAGTTTAAAATTACAAATTTATTCTTCAAATGATTTAAATCTTCCTTTAGATATTAGTTTTGTTGTTGATTCTAAAAAATATACTACACAAATCATTACGAAATTACCTTATCAAGATACAATTACACAAAATTATGTTTATGAAACAACAAGTGATATTTTTCTAGATTCTCAAAAAGTAGATTTATCAAATATTTTATCTGAAGGAAAAGTTTTAGATGTAAAAACAATTTCAAATGACAATGTAGTATATGATAATAAAATTTATATTCCGCTTGATTATGTAACAAATACAATAAATAGTTCTCAAGTTAAATTTAAAAGTTCAACTTGATGAATAATAGAAAAAGATGTTATTTTGGGAGAATTAAATTCTAGTCAAGTTGAGATTAGAAATTGATTAAATTTATGAGATACAATTTGTAAATAATAATTTTTAAATTTCTAAATACTAAATTATGTTTGAAAAATATTTTAAAATATATAGACCATTTTTACTTATTGTAATGATACTTTTATCTTGAATCTGAATTTATAGCTTTTTAAATTTATCAAAAGAATCAATGCCCGAGATAAATTTACCATTTTTTAATGTAACAGCTACTTATCCTTGAGCGGATGCTGAAACTTTAGAAAAGCAAGTTATTCAAAAAATAGAAGATAAAGTTTCGTCAGTAAAAAATGTTTCAACATTTTCTTCTGTAAGTTCGAATAATGTTTGAGTTATAAATATAGAATTTGAAAGATGAACTGATAAATGAACAGCTTATAATGATTTAAAATCCGCAGTTGATGATGCAAAAGCTAAAATGCCATCTTGAGTAGCTGATGTAGTTGTAACAAAAACTGATCCTAAAGATACTCCAATTTATTCATTTTCTGTAACTTGACCATATTATCCATCAGAGCTTTATGATAAAGTAAAAAATGTAGAAGACGATTTAAAAAAAATAACTTGAGTTGATAAAGTTACTATTATTTGAGAATATATTTCTCAAGTAGAAGTAAATTTTGATTATGAAAAATTAAAAAAATATAATTTAAGTTTATCAAATCTTATTTGAATTGTTTCTAAAAATATTTCAGAAACACCTGTTGATAAAAAGAATTTAAATTGAAATTTATATTCTTTTGAGATTAGAACTTATGATAAAGAATGAAAAAATTTAGAAGAAAAATTATCTAATTTTCAAAAATTTTTAAGTGATGTAAGTATAATAAATCAAAATTGAAATATTTTAAGACTTCAAGATATTGCTAATATAAAAGTTACACATCCTTTTTATCAAAGACTTTCTTATATAAATTGAGAAAATGCTGTAAAATTTATGGTTTATAAAGTTCCTGGCTCTGATATTTTAACAGTTATTGATTCTATAAAAGCTTATTTAGATGAAAATTCTGAAATATTTAAAACTAAATGAGTAAAATCTCAAGAAATTTATTCTCAAGAGATTGATATTACTAAAACTTTTAATGCATTTATTGATTGATTTAGAGATACTTCAATTCTTATAATGATAATTGCAACAATTTTTCTATGAATAAGAGGTTCTATTGCTATAGCAATAACTTTCCCATTTGTTTATTTACTTACATTTATTTTATTAAAAGAATACGATTATACTTTTAATACCATTGTTAGTGGAGCTTTAAATTTAAGTTTATGAATAATGGTTGATAATCTGATAGTAATTGCCCAATGATTTCAAGATTGAATTAGGAAAAAAATGTGAAAATATGAAGCAATACTATATTCTTTAAAAATTTATTCAAAACCTCTTATTATTTGAAATTTAGTAACTATTGCTGTTTTTTTTCCTCTTTGATTTATGTTGAGTTGAAAAATAGGAGAATTTATAAAATTTCTTCCTACAACAGTTACTCTTACTTTAATATTTTCAATTGTTGTAGCATTTATTTTCTTGCCACTTGTTCTGTCTTATATGAATTTTGATATTAAAGCTAAAGAAAAAAAATGAAATGGTATAGAACATTTTTTCTCAAAATTTGAAAAACCATTTGATAAACTTTATAGATTTATATTAAAAGCACCATTTTTATTTATATTATTTTTCTATTTATTATTTTTTTGAGTTTTAGTTTGATTTTCTAAATTTTGAAGTGTTGACTTTATGCCAATGACTGATAAAGACAATATTTATGTAAATGTTACTTATACAAAAAATGCAACTATAGAAACTAATCAAAAAATGACAGCAAAATTACATGATTTGATAAAAGAATTTTTTTCTAAAAATCATACTTGAGTTGTTAAAAATATTGAACTTAGTCTTGGTACACAATATTCTATGTCAACTTTAGATAATGTAGTTTATAATACGAGTTTCAATCCAGATTTAGCTGAAATTAATGTAGTTTTAACAAAAGCTGAAGATAGAAGTAATCAAGATAATGCTTTGATAATTTATCCTGAATTAAAAGATTTTCTTGATGCAAAAGTTAAAAATGATATTGATTTAAAAAATAATTTAGCAGATTTTTCTATATTTATTCAAAAAAACTGACTTAGTTCTTGAAAAGATATTACTTTTAATTTAGCTTTATCTTGAGCAACAAGTGACGATGAATTAAATATTTTAGCACAAGAATACGACAAATTTTTACCAAAATTAAAAAAAATTGAGTGAACCTATGGATGGTCAAGTAGTTTAGAATATACAAATGGTAAAATTAAAATAATTTATGATTTAGATAAAATATCGCAATTAAATTTATCAATACGAGAATTAAATACATTTTTATATTGATTGTATCAAAAATGAAGTGATTCAAATTATTTAACTGATTATAAATGAAATGGTATTTCTATATCAAATTTATGAGATTTCTGAAAAGATGTAATTCCTGTTAAGTGATATATTGATTATGAAAATGCTAATTGAAAAAATATTAATTTTGCTGATTTAATGATTCCTGGAACTAGTATTTATTTTAAGGAAGTTATAAAAAGTATAGAACTTGAACCTCAAATAAAAACATTTCAACATTTAGATTGAGATTTAGTTATAAATGTTCAAGCAAATAAAAATCCAGATGTTTCTCTTTGAACTGTACAAACAGCAGTAAATGAAATCTGAAAAAGTTCATCAAAAGCAAAAATTATTTATTGAGCTGATATAAAAGATATGACTCAATCTTGAAGTGATTTACGAATTTCATTTTTAGTTTGATTTATTTTAATGTTTGCAATTTTTGTATTCAATTTTTGAAATTTTAAACAAGCTATAGCTTTGATGTTAACTATTCCTTTATTTTTGACTTGAGCTTTGTTTTTCTTATTGATAAGTTGAAAAGCTGTTAGTATGATGGTTTGAATTTGATTTTTTGGTCTTATTTGAGTTTGACTTGCTCATATTATTTATCTTGTAAATAGATTTAATGACTTGCTTCAAAATAATGAATGAAATAATACTTTAGATGAAATTATTATAAATTCAGTAAAATCAAGACTTGAACCAGTGTTTTTGACAACAACAATAACTTCTTTATGACTTTTTGTTTTAGCTTTTTCTGATGATTTTTGGACAGCATTTGCATTATCTTTTGCTTGATGACTTATGCTTTGAACAACAATTACTTTAGTATTTATTCCAAGTATTTTAAAAATTTTATATAAAAATCATAAGTTTTCTAAATAAAAAAAAATGAATTAGTAATTTTTACTAATTCATTTTTTTTTATTTTTTATAAAATTTTAAAACATAATCATCTATTTTCATTCAAGCTTGAGCTCTTTTAAAGTGAAAATCATATTTTTTTATAACCAAATCATTATTTAAAAAATTTGCTCCAAGTGCTGTCCAAAATCTATAAACTCTTTTAAAATGTAAATCGTGTAAGAAATTTGAATAAAGCTCCTGCCTTCAATTAAAGAAATCTTCTAAATCATTTGCAAAGTAATCTTCTGAAAAAGCATCAGTTTTTCTTTTTTCCTCAGAAAATTTAGTTTTAGAAAAATCAAAAGTATAATATTTAGAAAAATAATCTCAATTAGATCAGTAAATTATTTTTATTATATATTTATGTTCGGGGGTATTTAAAATTACATTTTTAAATGAATCTTCTGTATTTGCCATCCGATAGGGAAGAAATTTGTTATTTAGCATATCTAAAATTATTGGTTCCTGTTGCATAGGATTTCTTTTTTCATTATGCAAAGGACAACTTCTTAAATCTCTAAAAAGATTTATATTTATGTCTTTTTTTGGATTTGAATATTTTATATCGAGCAAATATGGAATATTTCAAATCTCTTTCATAGATTTTGGAGATATTTCATATCTTTTTCCTGGAACAAAATAAGTAAGTGGAAAATTCTTCTTAAATTTCTTTGCTATAGATTTTTCTATTTCTGTTTCTTCATCAAGTCATAATATAGAAATTTTTTGAAATTCGGGATTAATTACTGTCGGATAAATTATTCATTGTCATATAAAAGATTGCATATAATAAGGCAAGTCTTTTATATTTGAACATTCAATTAAATCTTCATCAAATTTTTCATAATCATAAATTATTTCTTCTTTTCTATTTTCTATATATTCTAATGCAAAATTTTTTCTATTTTTCAAATTATTAAAATCAAGAAGTTTTAAGTTTCATTCTAACTCATTTCTAGTTGAAATATATAAAGCATTTTTGTAATCTTTTTTTGTAAAAATATCATAAAGAGTATTTTGAGCTTCTTCAGTATTTGGTGGAAGAGTATCAACTTCGGCATACACTAGTTCTTTCGAGTTTGAAATAGCCAAAGTCATAACATCATCTTCATTTGTAAGATAAGTGTTTTCAAAAATTATTCCTTCTATTTCAACTCAATCAATTTCAAAAATTTCTCTATTTTTTAATACTTTTATATTTTGTTTTGGTAGATTTTTTTCAAGTAATGGGACTAAAAAGCTTATAGTTTCAGGAATAAGTAAAACTGGTCTTGGTTTTATAGCTTCATACATTTCAAGTAAAGTATAAGGATCAAAATGATCAGTATGAGCATGGCTTATAAAAATAGCACTTAAATCTTGAAGCTTAGAATAATCAACTTTTATCATAGGATTTCTTTCCATCATATCTCAAAAAGAATAATTAGAAAGCCAAGTATCAGATAGTATTTTTATTTTTTTTCCATTATTTCAACTTATTTCTACTATAAATTCAGAGTGTCAAAGATAATCAATTATCATATATTAAATTGTTATTAAATTATAATTTCATTTAAGTTTAGTAATAATAGATAAAAAGTAAAATAAAAATATACTTAATATATATAATTTTTTGTACACATTTTTAGAACTTGTATGAAACATTTATTCTTTGTTTTTAGTATAAAAAAGCTAATATAAAAAAAGTGTAAAATTTCTTTTGACTTTTTTTCAAAAAATCATATCATCCTCTTCGCTTTTTAAATAATCTGATTTACAAAAAAATAAGTATAAAACATAAAAACAATATTGATGCAAATTTGTTACTTTATTAAAAATACTTATAATAATAATGTAAATAATATATTCCTCAGTAGCTCAGCGGTAGAGTAGATGGCTGTTAACCATTTGGTCACTGGTTCGAATCCAGTCTGGGGAGCCATAAAAATGTGGAGGGATGGCAGAGTGGTTTAATGCAACAGTCTTGAAAACTGTCGTGGGGCAACTCACCCTGAGTTCGAATCTCAGTTCCTCCGCCATTTTTTTATTTAAAGCAAAAAAATAAAATAATAGTTCTTTGAAATATAAAACCTTAATTGTCTTTTGGAAGGATACCCAAGTGGCTGAAGGGGATGCACTGCTAACGCGTTAGTAGGTCAAAAGCCTAGCGAGGGTTCGAATCCCTCTCCTTCCGCCATTTTTTAAATTATACTTAACATATATATAACCATACATATATAAAACAAAGTTAATTTATAAACCAGACAATTTAGATAAATATTTTTAGGGCCTGTAGCTCAGTGGTTAGAGCAGTCGGCTCATAACCGATTGGTCGTTGGTTCAATCCCAACCAGGCCCACCATTAGAAAAAAGAGAAGATTTAAAAAAAGTTTTGACAAAATCGATAATTTTTATACAATCTCCCCACCTTCTAGAAATTTAATAAAATTGATTTGAAAGAAAATGAAAAAAAGTTTTGACAAATCGAATTAAATTAATAGAATGTGCCAGCTTTAGAAATAAGGCAAACAACAAAAGAAATCGTTCTTTAAAATAAATGAGATATTAGGAGAAAATCAAATAAGGATTTTCTCGGGAAAAACAACAAAAATCATATAATACGTTTAAAAGAGTTTGATCCTAGCTCAGGATGAATGCTAGCGGTGCGCCTAACACATGCAAGTCGAGCGGGATTCTAAAATAGCTTGCTATTTTAGATGAGAGCGGCGAACGGGTGAGTAATAAGTTGCTACCTACCTCTAAGTCAGGGATAGTCCACCGAAAGGTGGTTTAATACCGGATGTGCTGGAAACAGTAAAGATTTATCGCTTAGAGAGGGGGCTTCTTCCTATCAGCTAGTTGGTGAGGTAATAGCTCACCAAGGCTATGACGGGTAATTGGTCTGAGAGGATGACCAGTCACAATGGAACTGAGACACGGTCCATACTCCTACGGGAGGCAGCAGTGAGGAATCTTCCACAATGGGCGAAAGCCTGATGGAGCGACACCGCGTGAAGGATGAAGGTTTAACGATTGTAAACTTCTTTTCTGGGGGAGCATAATGAGAGTACCCCAGGAATAAGGGGCGGCAAATCACGTGCCAGCAGCCGCGGTAATACGTGAGCCCCAAGCATTATCCGGAATTACTGGGTGTAAAGGGTTTGTAGGTGGATTTTTAAGTTGAATATTAAAGACCGAAGCTCAACTTCGTGTATGTATTCAAAACTGGAAATCTAGAATCAGGGAGAGGTAAGCGGAATTCTAAGTGTAGGGGTGCAATCCGTAGATACTTAGAAGAACACCAAAAGCGAAGGCAGCTTACTGGAACTGTATTGACACTGAGGAACGAAAGCATGGGGAGCGAAAAGGATTAGATACCCTTGTAGTCCATGCCCTAAACGATGATAACTAAGTGTTGGCTTTTATTAGCCAGTGCTGTAGCAAACGCGTTAAGTTATCCACCTGAGAAGTACGGTCGCAAGATTAAAACTCAAAGGAATAGACGGGGACCCACACAAGCAGTGGATCATGTGGTTTAATTCGACAATAAACGGGGAATCTTACCCAGACTTGACATCTATAGAATCCATCAGAAATGAAGGAGTGCTCGCAAGAGAACTATAAGACAGGTGCTGCATGGTTGTCGTCAGCTCGTGCCTTGAGGTGTTCGGTTAAGTCCGTTAACGAGCGCAACCCATGTCGTTAGTTATTATGTCTAACGAGACTGCCTAGGTTAACTAGGAGGAAGGTGTGGATGACGTCAAATCAGCATGGCTCTTACGTCTGGGGCTACACACATGATACAATGGTTAGTACAAAGAGTAGCGACACTGTAAAGTGAAGCAAATCTCCTAAAGCTAATCTAAGTCCGGATTGAGGTCTGAAACTCGACCTCATGAAGTTGGAATTGCTAGTAATCGTGAATCAGATATGTCACGGTGAATATGTTCCTGGGTCTTGTACTCACCGCCCGTCATGGCATGGGAGGCAGTAATATTGGAAGTCCCTCTAGTAATATGGGGGCCCATAGTAGGACTGCTGACTGGGCTAAAGTCGTAACAAGGTATCCGTAGGAGAACCTGCGGATGGACTATCTCCTTATATATTCCCTTAAGAATTTCTTTATTGTTTAAGATTTTCTCCTAATATCTCATTTATTTGTTCTTTAAAATAATCTGAATAGTTAAAGTTAGTTAATATTTAAACAAGTAGTTTAAATGATTAATAAAATGAGAATTTTAAAAATACTCATAGCGTAAAGTGGATGCCTTGACTTGAATGTCCGAAGAAAGACGTACTAATCTGCGATAAGCCTAGATGAGCTGATAAGAAGCGATATTAATCTAGGATTTCTGAATGGGGGAACCTAATACAGGTAATCTGTATTGCTCATATTTTAAGAGCGGACACAATGTGAACTGAAATATCTAAGTAGCATTGGAAAAGAAATCAATTGAGATTCCCTTAGTAGTGACGAGCGAACAGGGATCAGTCCAAACCGTGAATACCGTATAGGTAGCTTTTGGTATCACGGGGTTGTAGGAAAAATATAGGGGGAGGCTAATAAACCCCGATATAGATAACTTTATTATAAGAATAAGCTGGGAAGCTTAACCATAGAGAGTGAAAGTCTCGTATTTTAAAATATTGTTATCCTGTATGTATTTTTTCCTGAGTAGGTTCGGACACGAGAAATCCGGACTGAAGCTGGGAGGACCATCTTCCAAGACTAAATAGCATTCAAGATCGATAGCGAACAAGTACCATGAGGGAAAGGTGAAAAGAACCCCGGGAGGGGAGTGAAATAGAACCTGAAACTTTACGCTTTCAAAGAGTCGGAGCTCTTCGGAGTGACGGCGTACTTTTTGTAGAACGGACCAACGAGTTAGTGTGTGTGGCAAGGTTAAGGCAGTTAAAGCCGGAGCCGAAGTGAAAGCGAGCCTGAATAGGGCGATAAGTCATACATACTGGACCCGAAACTAGGAGAGCTACTCATGAGCAGGCTGAAGTGGTGGTAAAACACTATGGAGGGCCGAACCAATTAGAGCTGCAAGTCTATTGGATGACTTGTGAGTAGGAGTGAAAAGCTAATCGATCCTAGAGATAGCTGGTTCTCCGCGAAATAGCTTTAGGGCTAGCCTTGATTAACTATTATACAGGGGTAGGGCTCTGATAAGACTAGCGGGTCTTCACGGACTTAGCAAATCTTGATAAACTTCGAATACTGTATAATTTATTTCAAGAGTCAGACGGTGACAGATAAGTGCCATCGTCAAAAGGGAAACAGCCCAGACTACTATCTAAGGTCCCTAATTAATAACTAAGTGGCAAAGGATGTGAGATTGCTGTGACAACCAGGAAGTTGGCTTAGAAGCAGCCATTCTTTTAAAGAGTGCGTAATAGCTCACTGGTCTAGCGATTTTGCGCCGAAAATCCAACGGGGCTAAGTTATTAACCGAAGATGTAGATTTATTCTTATTATTAGAATAAGTGGTAGCGGAGCGTTCTGTATGCCGATGAAGGTCAATGGTGATGTTGGCTGGAGGTATCAGAAGTGAAAATGTTGGTATGAGTAACGTTAATGAGATGAAAACTCTCATCGTCGAACACCCAAGGTTTCCTGCACAACGGCAGTCGATGCAGGGTTAGTCGGTCCTAAGGTGTACCTGAAATGGGAAGCTGATGGATACACGGTTAATATTCCGTGACTATTAAACAATATGTTGAAGGGGGGACGCATCGGGATATAGAGGACAATTAATATGTTCTTGTTACGAAAACGAAGACTGTAATATAGGCAAATCCGTATTACATTAAGTCGAGTTTAGTTAAGCTGGATTGCATAGCAATATGTATGAAAGTGGCCTCTACTATATTCTGGTGCCGAGAAAAGCCTCTAGACGTTTAAATTGTTTAGTAACCGTACCGTAAACGAACACTCGTGGGTTAGTGGAGAACACTAAGGCGAACGGGATAAATATGCTTAAGGAACTCGGCAAATCAACGGTCGTAACTTCGGGATAAGACCTACCAATAGAGTACTTTACTTTATTGGTTGCAACAAATGAATTCATGCGACTGTTTACCAAAAACACAGCTCTCTGCAAAATCGTAAGATGATGTATAGGGGGTGATGCCTGCCCAGTGCCAGAAGATCACGGGGATGAGTGCAAGCTCTGAACCTAAGTCCTGGTGAACGGCGGCCGTAACTATAACGGTCCTAAGGTAGCGAAATTCCTTGTCGGGTAAGTTCCGACCCGCACGAATGGCATAACGGTGTGAATACTGTCTCAAGCATAGTCCCGGTGAAATTGCAATATCGGTAAAAATGCCGATTATCCGCAGCAAGACGGAAAGACCCTATGGAGCTTTACTACAGCTTGGTATTGGGTTATGTTTTAAGATGCGCAGGATAGGTGGGAGACTGTGAAGTCTAGATTCTGATCTAGATGGAGTCACCCTTGAGATACCACCCTTCTTAAAATGTAACTCTAACCCGTATATTCGGGAACAGTGCTTGGTGGGTAGTTTAACTGGGGCGGTTGCCTCCTAAAGAGTAACGGAGGCGCACAAAGGTTGACTAATACCGGATGGAAATCGGTATGATAGTGTATTCGCATAAGTCAGCTTGACTGAGAGACTTACAAGTCGATCAGAGTGGAAACACGGTGAAAGTGATCCGGCATCATAAGTATGGAATTGATGTCGCTCAACGGATAAAAGTTACCCTAGGGATAACAGGCTGATCGCGTCCAAGAGTTCACATCGACGACGCGGTTTGGCACCTCGATGTCGGCTCGTCGCATCCTGGGGCTGGAGAAGGTCCCAAGGGTATGGCTGTTCGCCATTTAAAGCGGTACGCGAGCTGGGTTCAGAACGTCGTGAGACAGTTTGGCCCCTATCTGCTGTGGACAAATAGGATTTTGAGGAAATTTGCTTCTAGTACGAGAGGACCGAAGTGAACGAACCTCTGGTGTATCGGTTGTCAGGCATACTGGCACGGCCGAGTAGCTAAGTTCGGAAGGGATAACCACTGAAAGCATCTAAGTGGGAAGCCTATTCCAAGATTAGAATCCTCAATCGCAAGATTATAAGTTCCCTTCGAGACCAGGAGGTTGATAGGTTGCAGGTGTAAGTGTAGTGATACATTGAGCCAAGCAATACTAATAGAACGAATGATTCTTAAAATTCTCAAAACGATTAAATGTTTCACTACTTGTTGATATTAACTAACTTTAACTGTACAGATTATATAAAAGAACTTATATTAAGTGAGAAACTTGATGTTAAAATCTTGGTGGTTATAATGGCTGGGGTACACCTGTTCCCATTCCGAACACAGAAGTTAAGCCGACCAATGCCAATGGTACTGCATTTCGTAAATGTGGAAGAGTAGGTAGCTGCCAAGATTTTGATATTAAGTTTTTTTGATTATATATTACTGGTTTTTTTGACCTAAAAAGAGCCTATTTGCACGAGTAGCTCAGCTGGAAGAGCAGCGCCCTTCTAAGGCGAAGGTCACAGGTTCGATCCCTGTCTCGTGTACCATAAAAATCTCATTTTAAGTTTCTCTTGCGATGATTGATTTATCAGGAGTCGGAAGGAAAGTTACATCGAGCAATAGCGAGATGAAAACATTTATACAACCTCGGGTGATTAGCTCAGCTGGCGAGAGCATCTGCCTTACAAGCAGGGGGTCATTGGTTCGAATCCAATATTACCCACCATTTTAATATAAAACTAAAAGACTAAATAGAAATATTTA
>JAQVPN010000051.1 GCA_028702055.1 Candidatus Altimarinota bacterium
CAAAATATTGTTTCAGAATCAAATTGCATAACAGATAACTCTTTTATAAAAACTAATATACTAGTTAATTGAATGTTTTTAGATAATAATTGAACTTGAGATTATTTGAAATATGATATTTCTGATTTATCTCTTTCTGGTTCTGATTTCGCTATTGAAATGAGTGTGAGAGGGGCTGCTTTAAAGAGGAGTAGTTGATATCCAACTCTTTTTACATTAACTGATAACTCTACGAATAATTTATGTTTAGCCATTTATGATTCAACAAATATTGTATTGCAAAATTGCAGCACTTACACAATATATCGAAGACTAATCATGTCTAGTATAACACTTTCTTCAAATGATTTTTATAAAGTTATAGTTAATTTTAATCAAAATGATATAAAATTTTCCATAAATAGTATTGAGAGTGAATATATAAATTCTTATACATATTCAAATAAAAATTTTTTATTTATTTGATCAACTCAAAATAAAGATTATCAATGGAATGATATAATTGATTATGTTAAAATTTATAAAAGATAACTTTTGCAAATTTTAGGAAAAACTATAAAATGATGAAAATTATTTTATAGCTTTTTATTTATGGATTGAATAAGCAATTTATATAATTCAAATAAATCTATTTTTTTAAACTTAGTAAATAATACTAACCAAAAAGAAATAACTTCAAATACAATAATTAATATTATAAAAAAAATATATTTTGAACAAAAATTAATAATTACTGATATTTGAGCTTGAAATTGAGTAATTGCAAATAATATTTTAGAATATTTAGGAAAAAATAAAATTACTTATATTTATAATTTTATAGAGCCCTCTATTGATCTTTTAAATGATTTTAAAAATCAAAAATTATTTAATAATGTGTTTTTTATAAATAATTATATTCAAAATATTGAAATTCAAAATTCCGATATTTTCATATTATCTTTTGTCTCTCAAACTATTTCAAATAAAGAATTAATAATAGATAAAATTTATAAAAAATTAAATAAATGATGATATATTATATTTGTAAATAAAAGTCCAAAATCAATTGAGTTTCAACTTAGAGAAAGTTTATGATTTTCTGTTAGAGATATAAATATAGAAATAAAGCAAATAATAGAAAAACTTAAATTTAATTATTACAGTGAAACAAAAGAATCTTTACTTTATTGAGTTGATAAAATAATTGATATGACTCCGGAATGAAAAAATTTATTATCTATGATGCTATTTAAAAATTTTGATTTATTAAATAATAGTGAAAAAACCATTGTTTTAGATATAATTAAAAACAACACCAAAGATTGAAATATAATTAGACAAGATGAATATATTTTTTTATATAAATAATAAATTAATAATATAAATATGAATATAACAAAAGAAATAATAAAAAATTTACTAATTGAATCTCTTATAGCGAAATTTGAATATAAAATATCAAAAGCAAATATTAATATTGAAAAAGCAAAAGAATGATTTTTTGCTCATATTGAAATATTATCGAAATTTCTACACGAATATTATAATACGAAAAATATTTTAGAAATATGATTATTTAAAGATTTTCATAAATTATTTTATCCATCAAATTTTAAAATTTTAGTTTCTCGTACTTGAGTTTTATATGAAAATCTGCCTTGAGAGTGGAGAAAACATGAATATAATCCTCAAATAAAAACTAAAAAATTTACTAAATATCCTGAGAATATAGAAAATGATTTTATAAAAATCATTGATGATTACAATTCGCTTACAAATAAAAAAGAAACTGATGTACTAAAATTATTTTTTGATTTTTTAAATATTCATCCATTCTGAGATAGTAATTTAAATATTATATCAATAATAATAGATTTAGAATTATTAAAATATTGATTTATTTCTTTAAATATTCTGAAAATTAGATTTAAAGATCGTCAATTTATGTATTTTTTTGAAGATTATTACCGAAAAAATATAGAAAAAGAAAGTGTTTTAGATGAAGTTTTATCTATGATAAGAGATTTTAATAATTGAACTTTATCTAATGAAATAATGGAAGCAAAAAATAAACAAGAAATATATAGTACAAATAAATTGTTATAAATAAGCTATATAGAAAAAATTTGAATTTATTCTATAATTATGATAAAATCATAATAATATTATTTAAAATACAAATATGGCTAATTGAATAGAAGAATGATGAAAAAAATGTGAAGCTCCAAAAATCAAACCAGAAATAGCTGAAACTTTTAATTGGAGTAAAGAAGAAAGACAAAAATTAAATGAAAGTTTTTTAGTCGAAAATGTTAAAAAAAAGTTAATCGAAAAATACCCAGAGCAAAAATGTTTTTTTGATAATGCTGATATTAAAATTATGGAATTATGAAAAGATATTAAAGAATATAATGAAGTAAAAGGAAAATTATGAACTGATGTATTTTTATTATTTTGAACTGAATGAAAATTATTATCATATTTAGACCAAGACTGAAATACTATATTTGATATTTCTAATTTTAATTTTGATGATGATTTTGCTAATTTGTTGTGAAAAAAGAAATTAAATAAATATATAAGAAAAAATGAAAAATGATTTTTAGAGTATTATTATGATTGAGAAATCTTTCCTCAATGAAGTCCAGAATTTAACACAATAATTTCAAGACTTCATATAATTTGAAAACTACTTTATAAGAAATCAAGGTAAATAGTTATTAAAAATCAATATTGCAAGTTTGTTGTATTTTTCTTGATTTTTCTTAATATTTTCTTTCATTTTTAAATATTCACTCTGACTCATAGATAAATCATTTATAGAATTAAATACTGGTAAAATTTCTTTTTCCATAATTTTTTCAACTTCTTGTAATTTTTCTCTTACAAGCACTAAATTATACCTAGTTTCTCATTTTGTTTTTTCAATCAAAACATCTATATCATCAGTATTAAATCTATTATCATCTCATTTTAAAATAGTTTCTTTATAAGCATTCATAGCATTTTTTGTTGTGAGTGCTTCATTTGTTTTTCAAACAATACTATCTCAAAATATTTGAGCTAATTTCAGAGAATTATTTGTTATTGCTAAAGCTTCTCTTGAAGCTTTTAATAATTTAGCATTTGTTTTTATAGAAGTAATTAATGTATTACTACTATCTAAACTATCTCTTGTTTTTATTCATCCTTTTATAATACTTTGTTCTCATATATTTAATGTTTTAACTTTATCATTTACAAACATTTCTATATTTTGTAAATTTTTTCATAAAAAATTATCAATATTTCATATCATATTTGCCGGTATTTTTCAACTTGCTTGAAGTCATTTTATGATCGTATTTGGTAAAGCTAAAGCTCACAATTTAGAAGGATATAGTTTAAAACCTAAAATAACTGAAACAATGTATCAAATAACATAAATCACATCACTTGATTTTTTAAATAATTTTAATAATTCAGTCAAAAATTCTCATCAATTTGTTATCAATTCTTTTCAGATTTGATATACATTTTGAATCATAATATCTGGGGTAACTATTATATCAACACTTGATTGAATATAATCCAAAAATCAATCTATTCATCAAGCACTTAATGCAAAAGGAATAGAAGCTTTATCAATTGAAAATTCTCTAATATCTGTTACATTATTTTCACCTATTATTTCATTTAAAAAAGAATTGAGACCTATAATATCTCAATTTTCAAAAAAAGATCTTATAGATTTTTCATAATCACTTTCATCATCTCAAAATTTATATAATTTAGATGAACTTACATCTTTTATATATGAAATAATAATTTTTGTTAAATCACTTATTCAAGATCTAAGTATATTAAAAGAAAGTAAAATAATTTCTCATATTTCATTTATATTTAGAGGTTTTATTTCAGATTTTTCAAATAAATTTAAAAGCTTTCAAAGTCTTTCTCAAAAAGTAAGAATTAAATCATTATTTCAGTTTAAACTTATATTTGTTCTTAATTCCATTAAATAATTTCTTAAATTTCAATTATCAGTATTTGCAATTAGTTTATCTAGTCTTAAAGAAATTCGTTCAATACTTCATTTTTCAGAATCTTCTAATTTTGTCTCAATTTCAGTTCTTGAAACTTCTTTAACTCTTAAAATACTTCAAATATCATTTCAAGGAATTCTAGTAGGATTTGAAGAATAATAAAATCAATCTAATTCATAAAAAATTTCTTGGTTTGGATTATTTTTAAGTAAATTTTTAATATTTTCAGTTGTTTTTTCCTCTTTTTCGAAATTTACAACAATTTTTTCTAATTCTTTTCTTGATATTTTAGGTACATATACAACAAATCCCTTTTCTTGAATTTCTTTAATTTCATCTATATCTGAAATTTCAGAATAAAAATCTCATTTATAATTATAAAATTTAGTCTTCTCAGGATTTTCATCTAAAAGAGCTTTTGCATTATCATATTTTTTTTCTTCTGAAAAATTTCTTTTTTCTATTAATTTTAATCTTTCTTTATATAATTTTTGAGAATTTAAAAAGTCCTCTAATTGTTCTTGTGTTAGAGGATTATTTTTTTGTTTTTCGTTATTTGAATCTAAATTTTCATTTCAAGAAAAAATTTCCGACATATTTTTATATTTGTTTTATATTTTCCATTATTTTAGCATATATACTTTGACTTTGCAAAAAAAAGAGGTAGAATTTTTTTAAATTTATTTAAATTAAATATATATGGAAAATTTTCTTGAAAAAACATTAAATATTGCAAAACAAACATACAAAAATTGAAATTATCCAATTTGAGCTTTTTTACTTATTGATGATAAATTTGAAATTGAATGACAAAATCAAGTTGTTACAGAAAATAATCATAGACTACATGCTGAAATAGATATAATTAACAAATCGCAAATATATAAATGAAATGTAAATAAAAAAATATTGTATGTAACAATGGAACCTTGTAATAATTGTGCTAAAGCATTAGTAGAGTTTTGAATAGATGAAGTTTATTATATACTTGAGGATCCTTCTTGGTGATGAAAAAATATATTAGAAAATGCTTGAATTAAAACAGAACAAATTAAATATAAATATGATGAATATCTAAATTTGATTATAGAATTTATGCAAAAACATTGATGATATAATGAAGTTTTAACTCAATATATTTCTATTAAGAATAACTGAGAAAACTTATATCAAAAACAGTTAGATTTATTTATAGAAAAAAATTTTATAAATATTTCAAAAGAATTATCAGATTATAAAACAAGAAAAATAATATATAATAATACTTTGCATTATTTAAAAAATGCATTTTTGAGAACTCCTGAAGATAAACATCAATTAGTTTTGAATTGATATGTTGCTGATACAAATAAATTAATTAAATTTATAGATGAAAATTTTATAAATAAAGATTTTGAAAAACTTGAGATTTCTTTCATAAAATGACTTCATAAAAATTTATTTCCTGAATGATTTATTGCAAAAAGTAAAGATGTAAATTGAAAAGAATTTATACAAATGATTCCTTGAGAATTTAGAAAGATTAATTTACAATCAAAAACAAATCCAAATAAAAATATTTATTTACAATTTCAAAGCATAGAAAAAAATTTTGAAATATTTATAAATAATTTTAATAAAACTTTTTTTAATATAGATGATATTTTATTGTTTGCTTCAGATTTTTCTAGAATTCACCCATTTTGAGATGGAAATGGTAGAACTCTTGATATTTTAGTTGATTTACTTTTACTAAAAAATTGATTAAATCCTTTATTTTTATGAGAATTAAAACAAAATGATGAAATTTGATTTTATAAAATTCTTGATAAAGTTTATGAAACTAGAGATGTTAAATTATTTTACGATTTCATAGAAAATCACAAAAACAACTAGCCAAAGGCTAGTTGTTTTTATTTATACATTAAATTCAGTTTTTTCTAATTGTAAATTAGATATAGTATTTTTTAAAATATTATCTTTATTTTTTTCTTTCTTTTCTCTTTTTTTAATAATTTCATAAAGTTCTACAGCTTGATTTTTATTAATATATCATTTTGTGAAATAATCTTTAATTTCTTCTTCTGTAATTTCTTTAGAAAATTTTTTCATATTTCATCTTTCATCAATAGTTTGTTCTTTTAATAAAGGAATCATTTTAGATAAAAAATTATTAAAATCTTCTTTAGTAATACTTCATCTGTTTAAGAAATTTTCTAGTTCATTTATTTTTAAACTTCAAGCAGAAATAAAAGTAGGAATAAGTTCTAAAGCTTGATTTCTTGAAAGTCTTTTTTTACTATTTATTGCTTCATCTATATATTTTAGAGAAAAATCAAAATCTAAGTCCACAAATATGTTATAATATTCTATACTATATTTATCTACTTTTGAATTATCAGAAAGTTTTGTCATAACATATTCTGTTCATACTTTTTCTTCTTTATATCAAAGTTTTTCTAGTTTTTCTGAATATCAAGGTAATTTCATTGCCCTTCAAGGACTAACAATTCATTCTCATTCACTATTAAGATAATAATTTATATTTCATCTTTTTCATTCAACAGAATAAACATTATCTTTAATAAATGTTATTTTAAATAATTCTCAATTATATTCTTT
>JAQVPN010000052.1 GCA_028702055.1 Candidatus Altimarinota bacterium
TTCTTCCATAATTTACATAATCTCAAACTTTATAATTGTTTTGTGTTCAAGTTCATATTAAATTATTTAATTCTTTATCACTTAATCATGAATCATTTGTTTTACATATATAATTTGATCAATCTGAAGATAAAACTCAAGTTCAAGAAGTATTTGTATTATTTCAAGAATTATTATTTGCAGTATTGTTAGAATTATTTTTATCACCAAATAAAGCATCATTAATTAAATTTTCTCATAAATTTCAAGCTAAAAATGAATTTAATCGATTATCAGAATCATAATTATTTACTCAGTCATATTTTATATTTTCTGAAAAGATAATTTTATTTATTTCATCTATATCTTCAACTAAATCAAAAGGTGAATTTCAAGTATTTCAGTCAGAATAAAGTCATATTCTAGCAATTTGATGAAGATTATTGATTTTATTTTCTGCTGTTTTTTCAGCATTCGCTACTATATCTTTTATTTTTGACATATAAAAAGCTACTTTTTCTACTGGAAGTTGTCATCAATTAGCATCTATACAAGTTTTTAAAACATCTTCGATTTTATCAGAATAAATATTTGTTTCATTTAAATTTAAACAATCTATCTTTAGTTTTTTATTTATATAATCTGAAATACTTCAATTAGCATCTCATCATTTTAATTCTAAAGTAGTCATTTTTAGTTTCAATTTATATGTTCATTCATCTATTTTTTTATATAAATCTAAGCTACCATCATCATCTAAAAATCAAGCACTACAAAAAGTCGTATTTACTATAATACTTAATATTATTAAAAATGATGTAAATATTGACTTCTTCATAAATATTTTAAATTATTTTATTTTTTTGTAGAGACAAAGCACTGCTTTGTCTCTAATATTTTAAGATGAAGCATTGCTTCATCTCTACATTTTAAATTATTTTATTTCTAATTTTCACTTATTTAATTCTATATTTATATTAGCAGTTTTTTTCTGAAAAATCAATAAATTTGCTATTTTATCTTCTATTGTATCAGCTATATATCTTCTTACTTGTCTAGCTCAGAATTCTGGATTATAAACTTCTTTAGCTATAAAATCTAATATTTTACTATTATAAGTTAATTCACATCCTTTTTCTTTTAATCTAGAAGCTAATTCTTGCAAATTAATTTCTATAATTTTTTTAATTGATTTTTTATTAAGAGGACTAAATACAACTATTTTATCTATTCTATTTACAAATTCAGGAGAAAAATAATCTGTTAAATTAGCTTTTATGTTTTCTTTAGCTTTTTCAAAATCTTCTATGGCTTTATCTTCTTCTTTTTCCATTATTTCAAAACCTATTTTTTTGGCTTTTTTATTAAATTCTTCTTGTCATATATTAGAGGTCATAATAACTATAGTATTTTTGAAATTTATTTTTTTTCATTTACTATCAGTTAAAACTCATTCATCAAGAATTTGAAGCATAAGATTATATACATCAAAATCTCATTTTTCTATTTCATCAAATAAAATTATACTATATGGATTTTTTCTAACTTTTTCTGTAAGTAATCAACCTTCTTCATATCAAACATATCAAGCTCGTGATCAAATAAGTTTATTTACTCATGTTTTATCAGAATATTCACTCATATCTACTTTTATCAAAGCATCTGGATCTCAATAAAATTCAGAAGCTAATACTTTTACAAGTTCTGTTTTACCTACTCAAGTAGGTCCAAGAAATAAGAAACTTCAAAGAGGTCTTGAAGGATGATTAATTCAAGCTTTACTTCTAGTTATAGCACTTACTACAGCATCAATAGCTTCTTTTTGTCAAATTATTTTTGTTTCTAAATTTTTTGGTAATTTTTTTAATCTATCTATATCATCTTTTGACAAATCTGAAACTGGAATTTTTGTAGAATTACTAAGTACTTTTTGTAC
Organism: Candidatus Altimarinota bacterium; assembly: GCA_028702055.1. GTDB lineage: Bacteria > Patescibacteriota > Gracilibacteria > BD1-5 > UBA6164 > JAQVPN01. Next base: position 1,916 of record JAQVPN010000052.1, read on the forward strand.
ATCTTGTTCTGTTACATTAAATCTTTTTTCTTTTGGAATATCAAATTTTTTCTTTTTCTTATATATTTGTTCTTCTATATTTTTTTGTTCATCTTTTAAAGTAGATGCTTTTTTATATTGTTGAGATATTACAGCAGCATCTATTTTTTTCTGAATTTCAGCAATTTTTTCTTTTAATTTACTTATTTCTCATTCATCTATATTATATTTCATAGATTTTGAACTACAAGCTTCATCAAGTAAATCTATCGCTTTATCTGGTAAAAATCTATCAGTTATATATCTTTGTGATAATCTAACAGCTTCTTTAACAGCTTCTTCAGTGATATTTAAATTATGATAATTTTCAAAAGATTCTTTTACTCATTCTATTATTTTTAAAGCTGTTTCTTCATCAGGTTCAGCTACATTTATTTTTTGAAATCTTCTTTCTAGTGCAGAATCTTTTTCTATATATTTTTGATATTCTTTTAGTGTTGTAGCTCAAACTACTGAAATTAAACCTCTTCACATAGCAGGTTTTAATATATTTGAAGCATCAAGAGTTCATTCAGCTCATCCAGCTCAAATAATAGTATGAATTTCATCTATAAATAAAATAATTTCATTTTCTACTTTAGAAGCTTCATCTATAATTTGTTTAATTCTTGTTTCAAATTCTCATCTATATTTTGTTCAAGCTATAATCATAGTCATATCAAGAGCAAGAATTTTTTTATCTCTCATAGATACAGGCACATCTCAAGCAGCTATTTTCAATGCCAATCATTCTATAATAGCAGTTTTACCAACTCAAGGTTCTCAAACTAAAATAGGATTATTTTTTGTTTTTCTGTTTAATATAGAAATAAGTCTTTCTATTTCATTTTCTCTTCAAATAACGGGATCTATTTTACCATTTTTAGCTTCTTCAGTTAAATTAAGTGAAAAGAAATCTAGAGCAGGAGTATTTGAATCTTTTTTAGCTTTTTTGCTAGAATCTGGATTTTTATCAAAAGGTGTTTCAAGCTCATCTTCATCATCATGTGGAATCGCAGAATATATATTTTGAGCTAATGTTCATATAAGTTTTTCAAAACCTTCTTGTATAGTCATACTTGAAGCAGTTTTTTCTTTTCATCCTCAATCAACTATTCAAAATTTATTCATTTCTACTATGTTTGTTTCTACATCGGCAGGATTTATTCATATATAGTTTAATATTTCATAAAACCAAGTTTTTTTTCTTATTAAAGTTAATAAAAAATCTTCTGTAGAAGCCTTTTCTTTTGAAAATGAAGCAGCTATTTTTACACTATTTAATATAGAATCTTTTAATTCTTTTGAAAGTCAGCTATAAACTCATTTTCTAGATTTTAATTCTTTATTAAAAGGAGGATTTTCAAATAATTCTATTATTAATTTTGTGTTTATTCCAAATACAGAAAAAAGTTCTTCAATTGCTCAACTTGCCGAGTTAACAATTTCAAGAAAAATATCTTCTTCTCTTAATTCTTTAAATCCGATTCATTTAATTTTGTTTTCGGCTTTTATTAGTATTTCTTTATATCAATCAGAAAAATTATTATAAACCATAATAAATAATTAGTAATTAAGTTTGGAAAGTAAAAAATTATATTACTTTAATAATTTTAGTATTTTCATTTTTTATGCTTTTATTATACTATTTATTTTCTGTAAATAAAATTTTTTAATACTTTTTTGTTAAAAAGTAATTTTTCATAAAAAAACAAATAAAAATATCTATTTATAAGCAAAATTATTGCAATTAAATTTTAATTATGCTAAGATAAAAAAAATTAAATTTAATGCATATATTTTAAAAATGGCTTGTGATAATATACAAAATTCAAGAGATATATATAATATAAATGAAAATAACTTAGATAATCTTCCTGATGATGAAGATAAGGTTTTTTTTGATGAATATTTTAAAAATAAAAATTATTTTCTTCAATTTGAATTAAATAAAAATAAATTAACTGATTTAGAAAGAATTAATGTTGCTCATTACCCGGATGATATTTTAGATAATTTGCTAAATCTATGAGTTATTCGTATAAAAAATCTTCTTTGATATTTTGTAAATTGATTAATCAGTAAGGAACAATTAAATAAATATTCACAAAAATTAATAAATCTTATTCCAAAACAAATTTTGAATGAAAAATTTTTCAAAGTTTGAGACCCAGTAACAAGACAGGAATTAATTGATTATAAGAATAGTAATTTTATTGATGAAACTCTTTTAAATAAATACTTATTATTGATAGAAGAAAGAGATAAAATAAGAAAAGAAAATCAAAAAAATAAAACTATCATTATTGATGAGACTAGATATAAATATTCTAAATAAATCACTATGAATAATATATAACAGAAATAATTCAATTTTTTGCAATAAATTCTTTAATATGCTAAAATTTAGGTAAATATTATTTTAAAAATTTTTATAAATGCAAGAAGAATATAATATTTCTCAAATAATTGATAAAATAGATATAAAATGAGATTGAATTACTGATTGAATAAATGAAAATAATATAAAAAATATAGCAAAACAATATTTAAAAGACAGAATAAAAGATTGAATTAGTGATGAAAATTATGAAAAATTATTGATAGATATAAAAATACTTTTAGAAAGACAAGATATTCAAAAATTAAATTTAAAAGAAGAATTAGAAAAACAAAAAGAAAATGTTGTTTTAGAAACTTGAAAAAATATTGAAAATGAAAAAAAAACTCAGATTCTTCAAAATATGATATATAAAGAACTTAAAATAAATTGAAATCTTGAAACTAATACGGATTCTAAAAAATTTGTAAAATGAATTGTGGATTGATTAATATTAAATAATATAGAATTAGTAGAAAATCTTTTATCAAAATGAATAGATGAAATTATAATAATGCTTAAAAATCTGCTAAATCCAGATGTAATAATTGAAATAATAAAAGATTTAGCTTCTTCTTTTTGAGACATGTTAGATACTTTTAAAAAACCTTATGAATGATGAGTTGCTATATGATGAATGTGATTATGAATATTTTGAAAGTGAATGAAATGATTAAAAGTTACGAGTAAAATTTCTGATATAGCTATAGATTTTAATAAAATTGATTTTTTAGAATCAAAATGAACTTATTTACTTGATAGTAAAAAATTATTAAAACCAATAGAAGCAAAAAAAAGAATAGAAGAAATTTCAAAAGCTATTGATATTAAATATTTAGTAAATCATCCTTGAAGAATTGATAGTATGCTTGATATTGTTGAAAGTATGTGTAAATATATAACAAAAAATTCTAGTGATATATTAAAATTATCATCAAAAGAATTAAATGAATTTAAAAGTGAATTTATAACACTTAGAAAAGAAATAATAGAATTATCTAAAAATGAATTACTTGATATTAAAACTACAAAAATGCTTGAAAATTTAATTGAAAATAATTTTAAAGAAACATATTATATTTTATTTCCTAAAAAATAATTATGAAAAATTGAATTACTACTTGTGAAAAATTAATTAAAGAAGATAAAAATAATTTAAATTTAATATGAAATAGAATTGATGAACATTTATCTAAATTTAAAGATTTAGATTTGTTGCTTGAAAATGCAAAATTAGTTGTACAAAAATACTTTGAAGAACAAGATGAATATTTAAATATAGATGAATTTAAAATATTTATAAAAAATTGAATATCTATTTATTTAGAATATCTAAATTATAAATGAGATAGAAATTGATTAAAAAAGTTATTGGAAAAATTATGAGATTTTCATGAAAAATATAGTGAAGTTATTTATTTTTGAGAATTCAATCCTGTAAAAGCAAAAATTGAAAGATTAGAAAATCAAACAAAAGAAGAAATAGAATTAGATAAAAAAAGATGATTTTTTTGATGATTAATTTGAAAAATTATTAATAATTAAAAAAATAAGATTAAGATATAAAATAAGAAAAGATAATCTTTCAAAATTTAAAAATAATAATTTTGTTTTAAATATAAGAAATAATGATATTGTTTGAAATCTTGATGATGATAATCACATTTGAATGAAAACTTGAAAAATAGATTGATATTCGCATTTTCTAGATTCTTTGAATCTTTCTATAAAAGAAATGAGTAATGAAGAGTTTAATGAGAAATTTAAAATGTGGTTAAAATTAGAAAAAATGTAACATATTAATAAATTATAATTTAATCCTATGGATATGAATAATACTAATAATTTAGAAAAAAATAATGAAAATAATAATTTAATAGTAGAAAAATTATTACAACAAGAACAGAAGAGACATCCTTGAGAAAAAATAAAAATAACTGAAATTAAAACTTGAATTTATTGAATAGAATTTGATACATGAAATATTGCATATTATTTAAATATTGAATGAAATGCTTTAGCTATACATTCTAGGGATTATAAATTACCTTGATATTCAGAAAAACTAGAAAAACTTTGATATAAAGAAGAAAAAGTATGAACAGAATATGTTATGACAAAACTTTCTGATAATTCAAAAGTAGATAAATATAGTATAGAATATTTTAATATATTTGTGGACTTAGATTTTGATTTTTCTCTAAAATATATTGATGAAGCAAAAACTAGTAAAAATAGACTT
>JAQVPN010000053.1 GCA_028702055.1 Candidatus Altimarinota bacterium
GCACTTATGAGTGAAGCTTTGAGTTTTGCAGTACAAGCAGAATTTCCAATTACAGTAGTTTTTGCTCAAAGAGCAGGTCCTTCAACTTGAACTCCAACTTATCATGAAGCTTGAGATTTGAATTTTGCTCTAAATCCTACTTTTGGTGATTTTGAACATGTTGTTATATACCCAAGTTCATTAGAAGAAGCATATTATTTTGGATGACTTGCCCTAAATATAGCAGATAAATATCAAACTCAAGTAATTTTTTTAACTGATAAACAAGCTCGAGAATTAAATGGAACAGTATGAGAAATGTTAACTGCTCCAGTTGATAGATGAGTAATGCTTGATAATCCACCATCAGACTATAAAAGATATGACTTAAATGTTCCTTATGGAATTTCTCCAAGAGTAAAAGTTGGAACTCCAAACTGAGATTTTATAGCTACAAGTTATGAACATGATGAATATGGTGCAACAACAGAAAACTCAGATTTGAAAAAAGCTTTTACAGAAAAAAGAGCAAAAAAATTAGAAAATTTCTTTGAGAGAGAATGATATAAAGGCTATGAAGTAGTGAATCCAAATGCTAAAAAAATGCTTATTGTTACTTCATTTACTTCATATACTGCAAGAGAATTTATAAAAAATAATCCAGAATTTGGACTGATAATAATCAAATTCTTAAAACCACTTGATGCTAGACTAAGAGATGAAATAGAAGGAAAAGAAGAAATAATTTTCATAGAATCAAACTTTTCAGGACAACTAGAAAAATATTTGAGCAATGAATTTGGATTAAAATATATTGAATGATTAAAAATATCAAATCTTAGAAAATATGATTTGTTCCCATTTTATATAGAAGACTTTGAAACTTTAAAGAAATAAAAAATGTTTAAAATATTTGCTCGTGCTATTATAAAAAATGAAAAATGAGAATTTCTACTTGTAAAAAAATTAAATTCTCAGAAAATTGCTCCATGAAAAACTTTACTTCCAGGTTGAACTCTTGAATTTGATGAAGAAATTGAAGATTGTTTAATTAGAGAAATAAAAGAAGAAACATGATTAGAAATAACTGAAATAAAATTTGCAACTCATGAAAAAATTATGATGGATTGAGTTCATCGGCTTTGATGTTATTATGAATGCAAAACTAAAAATTTAGATTTTGTAAATATGGAACCAGATAAACATGAAAAAGTGTTTTGGTGAACAAAAGAAAATTATAATGTAGTTTGAAAACATATATTAAATTATTTATAAAATACAAATATTATGAGAACTTGATTAATAAATATACAATGGTGTCCCGGATGTTGAGATACTTTGATAATTGCAGCGATAAAATCTGCTTTTAGAGAACTTGGAATTGAAAGCCACCAAAGAGTGGTAGTTTCTTGAGTAGGTTGTTCAGGAAAAGCCAGTCAATATATTGACGGATATGCAGCTGAAACTCTTCACTGAAGAACTCTTCCTTTTGCTACTTGAGTAAAAATGGCAAATCCAGAACTTACAGTTATGGCTGTTTGAGGTGATGGAGATGGTTATGGTATTTGAATGGGACATTTTATCCATGCTTGTAAAAGAGATTTGGATATTACTTATGTTGTTTTTAATAATGAAACTTATTGATTAACTACAGGTCAAGCAAGTCCTACAACTCCAATTTGAGCTAAAACAAAAACTACTCCAACAGGAAATACTTCAGCACCTATAGATCCAATTGCTCTAGCTCTTACTTCTTGAGCAAAATTTGCGAAGAGATGAGATAGTTCAAAAATGGCTGAATTAAAAGAAATTATCAAAGAAGCAATACAACATAAAGGATTTTCACTAGTTGATGTTACTCAGGTTTGTCCAAGTTTTAAAAGATGGTAAAAAATGATTTAAAACTCATTTAATTATCTTAGTATATAAAAAACCCTCCGGCTTTCAGCCACCTCCCTTAGAAAGGGAGGAAATAGAACAATATTTCTTCCCTTTCTAAGGGAAGTCCCGAGGAACGAGGGGATGGGTTTTTACTTAATTATTTATAGTGTAAATAAAAAAAGAGCTTATTTAAGCTCTTTTTTTATTTTTTTTATTGCATCTAGAAATCATTCTAGGTTTAAATTTTCTTTTCTAAAATCTTTTAGATTTTCAATAGTTTTTGATAATTGTATATTTAAAACATCATTTTCTTCAAGTATTATACTTCAGAAATTTTCCTTGAAATATAATCAATTATGATATTGATGATTTCAAGCTCGGCTTTTTAATGGAATTATAACAGATTTTATACCAAAATAATATTGTTCCCACAAACTTGTTGCTCAGGCTCTTGTTATAGCAATATCTGATTTTTCAAGTATTTTTGCTAAATCATCTTGAGAAATAAAATCATAAATTATTACATTTTCATATTTTTCAAATTCGCTTCTGAAATTTGTATTTTTATCTCATAAAATTATAGTAAAATTTCTGTCTGTAAAATTTTCAATAATTTTTAATAAATTTTCAAAAATTATTTTTGATCATTGACTTCAAGCGATAACAAGTACTTCTTGTTTTTCATTTATTTGATGAGTTTCTTCTATATTTTTTATAAGATTTGGATTTAATATTTGAGACGATTTTATATATTTTTTCTTGTCTATTTTTTCGTTATCAAAAGTAAAAAATACTTTTGTTGCAAGTAATCAAATTATTTTATTTGAAAGTCAAATTACAGTATCTGATTCGTGAATTATTATCTTTTTTCACATTATTTTTCAAGCGATACAAAGAGGAATACTTACAAATCATCATTTTGAAAAAATTGTATCTATATTATATTTCCATATATAATAAATTCACTCTATTATTCAAAAAAATATTTTAGCTGGTTCAAAAAAAGTTTTTATATCAAAATATCTTCTAAATTTTCAAGACATTATAGTATGAAATTCTATTTTATTTTCTTGAGAAATTCTTTCTTCAAGAGATTTTTTTTCTCAAATCCATATAAATTTTATATCTTTGTTATTTATATAGTTATAAACAGAAAGTAAAGGGAATACATGTCATCAAGTTCATCATCAAGTTAAGGCAATTGTTTTAGGATTCATATTTTTTTATAATTTATAATCATTTGTATTTTAATACTTTTTCTGAAAAACATACTATTTTTGTATAAAATACTATTGACTTTTATTATTTTATTTTTATAACTATTTCTTGTATATTTAATTTATACCGTTATGAACTCATATGTTTCTTTGGATAGAATAAAACAGCTTAAAAATATTTCAAATGAAGATCATATATCTCTTCCTGCAGATTCAGAGTGTTATAACTATGAATCTACTTTGAAAGTAGATCAAAAACAAATTATAATAAAAGAAAACAAAGAGAATTTCAGATCTTCTGTTGATTATTTTATAAGCGAACAAGCTAAAGAGTCAGAAAATCATAAACTAAATTCACTTGAACTTTGTTTAGATAAATTTTTAAAAAATTATATTGCTAATTTATCTAGAGAAGATTCAAATCATTTATATAAAATTGTAGATTATTATATTGATTATATTAAAATAGAGATAGATGAATATTTTGCCAAAATTTTATCTCAAGAAAAAGAAAAATCATTATATATTGTTCTTAAAAAATTATTGTTAAATTTTGTTTTATTACCAACTCCATTATCTCAAGATAAATTTAATCGTGATATGAAAAATATTTTTTTCCATATGGAAAAAAATATGGAAAATCAATCTAAAAAATCATGAATATTTTTTAATAAATTTAGTTATATAGATTTATTAGAAATTATGAGAGAATCAAATCATTATACAATTTCTTCTCAATGAATAAGACTTAATTGATTATCAAATTATTTTACTTATAAATTTGTTTTATGAAAAGAAGATAAATCTGCTTTATCATATAGTGATACTTTAAATAAAGTAGTATATAGTTTTTCTTTTTATAAAATTTGAAAAAAATGAATTTATAGGGAAGAAATGATTGAATTACTCGATTCTAAATATAAGAAAATTACAGATTCTATTTATTTTTTAGATGCAAATCAATATATAAAAATTTATTTAAGGGTAAAAAATAGAATTGTTGATAAGAGTATAGATTGAGAAACAAAAGAATATTTTGATATAGAGTTTTTTGTGGAAGAAAAAGAAGATTTATCTACAGAAGAATTTTTAGAATATACTATTCCTCTATTAGAGAAATCAAGTAGTCAAAATTTAAAACTTTTTTATACTTATTTTAATGATTTCCCAAAAATTCCTAATATTATAAATATAGAAACAGATATTCTTAATATGCAATCTGATTGAGAAAAATTAATGACTGATTCTTATGAATGATGAGATTATAAAGCATTAGAATGAAAAAAAATAGAAACAATAAATTCATTTTCAAAAAAATCTAATTTAAAACTAGATGATTTAATTATTTGAGAAAAAGAAAAAGAAGAGTTAAAAATTCTTATAGATATTTTTTCAGATCCAGAATATTATATAAAAAATTGATTAGAATTACCTAAATGAACTATATTATATTGACCACCTTGAGTTTGAAAAACATTATTTGCTAAAATATTAGCAGATAATACAGATGCTGAAATTATTATTATAAATCATTCAGATATACAAAGTAAATGGGTTTGAGAATCAGCAATAAATCTTAAAGCAAAATTTAATCAAGCTAGAGAATTAGTAAGAAAGTGAAAAAAAGTAATAATACTTTTTGATGAATGAGATTCTTTATTAGCAAAGAGATGAGAAGAAACAACTCATACAGAATGAATGATAAATGTTTTACTTTCAGAAATGGATTGATTTGATGAAACATTATCTAAAAATATATTTGTTTTATTACTTACTAATCTTATAGAAAATATTGATCCTGCTGTAAAAAGAAGATTTAATAAACAAATTAAATTTAATTTACCTACAAAAGAGAATCTAAAAAAGATATTAGAATTAAATATTTCTAAATATAATAATGAGTTATTTTTACCAAATCTAAATTTGGATAAAATTACAGCAAAATTAGATAAAAAATCTGGACGATTTGTGAAAAATCTTATGTATAATTCAGTTTTATCATATTTATATAATAAGAAAAATATAAATCCAGATTTACCTCCTATTTGAGAAGATTATATAATTTCTATGATAAATTTTACAGAAGAAAAAGAAGCAGAAAATAATAAAAAAATGTGATTTAGACAATAAAAAAGTTCCTTCAAATTTGAAGGAACTTTTTTATTTTTTAAAGTTTAATAAAACTAGCTATTTTTATTATTACTTTGTTTAAATTTTTTAAAATAAAAATATTTCTAAATTTAAATATAGTAAATCAAGATATAATTCAAACTAAAATTCAGACTATTATATCAAGAGGCCAATGAACTCAAGCAATAATTCTTGAAAAAAGCATAATTATAAAAAATGGAAGAATTGTAAAGGCAGATTTTTTATATCAAAATAAAAGCATTGAAGTAAAAAAAGCTGTACTTACTCGAGCATGATCTGAAGGAAAAGAGGCATCAGGAATATGGTGAAGAATCATATTTCAAGCTGCATGTAAAAAATTTTCAGGTCTATCTATATGGACTATTTTTTGTAAAATTAAATTTATGCTTATAGCTAAAACTACTGAATAAAATATAAAAAGTAAATTTCATTTTTTTTCATTTTCTCATTTTTTATTATGAATAACCCAAAAACTCATTAAAAACATAGGTAAGAAAAAAATAGGAGCATCAGCAAAAATAATAACTATATTTTTAATAAAGTTATATTGAGTAAGAGCATTTAAATTTGTTAATCAAAATTCATTAAAACTTTTTAATATTTCTATCATTTTTATTTATTTTATTTGTTAATTTATAAAAACATACTACATATATAATAATAAATATTATAAAATCAAAGAAAATTTTAAAAAATATTGAAAAATTTTAAATAAGAGTTAAACTAAAAAACAATCTTTTTCCGTGCCTTAAAAAAAATAAAAGAGGCATTTTTATTTTCTAAAATAGATAAGTTATGAGCGACTCTCTACAAAAAGTAAGATGAATGCAAGATATATTACCAGATATGCATGTTTATATGACTTTTTTAAAAAAAGTAACAAGACATGAATTTAGAAAAAATTGATTTAAAAGAATTTCTACACCAATTTTAGAAAATAAAGAACTTTTTACTAGAGCTGTTTGAGAAGGTACTGATATAGTTGATAAGGAAATGTATAATGTTATAGATAAAAAATGAAGAGAACTTGTTATGAAACCAGAATCTACTGCTTGAATAATGAGATCTTATATAGAAAATGATATGCAATCTTTAGCACAACCAGTTTATCTTTATTATGTTGAACCTCATTTTAGATATGATAGACCTCAAAAATGAAGATATAGACAATTTCACCAAATTTGAGCAGAAATTATATGAGAATTAGATCCTATTCTTGATGCGGAACTTATTTATATTTGATATACTATTTTAAATA
>JAQVPN010000054.1 GCA_028702055.1 Candidatus Altimarinota bacterium
TCATTTATAAACCGAATTGTTAAATCTATAGCAATCCAATGATAAACATAAAGATTAAATGTGTGATTTCATAAAAATTTTAGAAAAGCTAAAAATACAAATGAAATCTTATTTTTCAATTTTTCTATTAGTTGAACTATTATTATAACAATATAAACTATTAAAAAACTAAATGTCACATAATAAGGTTTAAGTGGATAAATATTTTCTTGAGGCCAAATAGAGTATCAAGAATAATAATTTTGTAATCAAAAAATAATAGTCAAAATAGAAAAAACTCCAAGAGCTTGATATTTAATTTTTTCAAATCATAACATAGCTATAAAAACTCATATAAAATATGGTAAAAGCCAATAATTGATAGATAACATTGATGTATTTATACCATATAAAAAATTTAGAGAACTTAATGTTGGAACTCGTGTCCAATAATTTAATATATAGAAAAAAATAATTAAACTTCAAATAATAGTTTTTTTATATTTCAATCTATTTATATATAAAACTCATATAGAAATAAGGAGTAATATAGGAATCAAAACAAAAACTGTTATAGGAACTGTAAAGGATTTTAAAGTCAAAATTCACATTAAATCCAAAGTTCATCTTTCGGTAAATTGCCAATAAAATGGTTGTTTATCATAAAATCCAAAATATGGAAATAGATAAAATTTTATAATATTATAAGCAAAATATATAAGTAATAAAATAAAAGCTCTTTGTAATAATCTTTTTGTTGGTTTTTTAAAATCTTCATATTTTCAATAAGCATAAATTACAACTACTCATATCATAGACATAAATAAAAGTATTCCTACACTTGAAACTTCCATTATATATTTTAAAATTGGTCACACTTTTATATTTGACCAATGAACTAAGTGAACTATCACTATAGTTATCAAAGCAAATCATTTAACATACGAAATATAATCATTTCTCTTCTTTTTTGGTTTTTCTATTGTTGTCATATTTTAAATTAAATTTATTATATTATCAGCTGCAACTTACACATTCTTTAACTTCTAGACTCATAGATCTAACATAATAAACTGTCTTAATTCCCTGCTTCCAAGATTTTAAATAATAACTATAAAGTTCAGCTGGTGAAACTCTTTCTGGATTAACAATCCATTCAAAACTTATTGATTGATCTATCCATTTATAAACAACAGAAACCATATCAATAACATCGTTCATATTCATATTTACATATTCTTTATAGAACCAAAAATTTTCTGGATTTAAGTTTGGAGCAACATTTACACTTGATGCAAATTTATTTGTTTCTACAAAATATTTTTTATAGATTGGCAATATAGAAGCTGTAGTTCCTACAACCATAGCAGTTGAAGTATTTGGAGCTGGTGCTAAATGATAAGCAAACCTTACTCAATCTTTTTTAATATCTTTTATCAATTTTGACCAAGAATCTGACATTTCTGAATTAGCTTTAAACCAAGCTTCATCTTTTCCAAAAAATATTCATTTTGACCATTCACTTCATTCGTAAACTTCATAAGTTCCTCTTTCTTTTGCGATTTCATTTGATGCTTTTAGAGTAGCATAAGAATATTTTTCAAATAATTTATCTACTACAAGTCTCGCTTCTGGAGTATCATAAGCAAGTTTATTTACAGCTAGATATTCAGCTAAACCTAAAAATCAAAGTCATACTGATCTATATTTTTTAGCAGTAAGTTCTGCTTCTTTTATAGGATAAAAATTTAAATCAATTACATTATCTAAAACTCTCATAGCAACTGGAATAATTTCATTTATATCAGCATCAGAATTCACTTTTGCTACATTTATAGAAGCTAAATTACAAACTACTGTATCTCCTGGTTCATATTTTATAACTATATTTCCATCTTCAAGAGTTTCTTCTACAAATTTTGAGGCAGAAGTATTTTGACAAATTTCTACACAAAGTTGACTAGAATAAACATTTCAGGCATGTTTATTCGGATTTAATTTATTTACAGTATCTCTATAAAAAACATAAGGCATTCAAGTTTCTACTGTAGTTTTTAAAAATTTTTTAAATAAATCTTTTGCATTTATTTCTTCTTTTAGCTCTAATTTTGGATTTTTTTCACATTCTATATAAAATTTTTCAAATTCATCTCAAAATAAATCTTGTATTTTTTTACCTGTTTTATCAGATATTTCTTTTGGATCAAAAAGTGTCCAAACTCAATTTTCTTCAACCCTTTTCATAAATAAATCTGGCATAGAAATAGCTGGAAATACATCAAAAGCTTTTCTTCTAATATCACCAGTTTCAGTTTGTAAATCCAAAAAATCATATATATCTCTGTGCCAAACATCAAGTGTAACACTAATTGAACCTGCTCTTGCACCAAGTTGATTTACAGCTATAGCAGTATCATTTATTACTTTTATCCAAGGATTTACTCATCAAGCTGCTCATTTTACACCTCTAATATATCATCATTTAGATCTTATATTTCATAAATATACTCAAATTCATCCTCAAAATTTAGATATTTGAGCCATATTTTCAACATTGTGATAAATATTTCTAAGATCATCTGCTACATTTAATTTAAAACAACTTGAAAGTTGATGATAATTTGTTCTAGCATTTAATAAAGTTGGTGTTGGAAGAGAAATTTGTTGATTTGCACAATATTTATATATTTTTTTTGCTAATGCTAATCTGTTTTCTTTTTTTTCAGGAATTGCTAAAAATAAAGCTACACTCATATACATTTCCTGAGGAAGTTCTTTTATGACTTTATTTGGATTAAGTAAATATCTTTTCTTTAACATAAGTAAAGTAGTATATCAATAATCCATATCTATACCTTTTTCTATAAATTTTCATGCTTCTAAAATATCTTCTTCTGTATAATATTTATAAAAATCTTTATAATAATTACCATTTTTTATATATTCATCAAAAAGTGCTTTATAAGCAGATGGAGTATAAATATCATCTATTATTATACCTCTATTTCTAGAAGCTTCTTTATAAATATCAATTAAAGCTAATCTTCAAGCAACTGATTGCCAATGAATATTTTCTACACTTATTAAATCAATTGCTGATTTAATCATCATTTTTGTTATATCTTTTGTACTTATTCAATCAATTATGTATTTTTTCAACATATTTTCAAATTTTTCAAAAGGACAATCTAATTTATGTCAATTTACTATTCTATCAAAAGTATTTCTGATTTTATTCATATCAAAAACTTCTTTTTTGCCATCTGATTTAGTTACTTTTAACTTATGTTCCATAAGTTTTTTTTCTAATTTTGCTTTTTCTTTACCTCTTTCTTCTATTCTTTTTTGTCTATAAATTATATATTCTTTAGCAACATAATAATATCATTCTTCCATCAAATTTTTTTCAACTATATCTTGAATATCTTCAACTCAAACTATATATTCTGAATCTTCTCAAATAGAATATTCTAAATCTTCTACTATTTTTGTAGTAATAGCAGGAATAAAACTAATATCTTGTAAATTTATAGCTTCACAAGCTTTTTCTATAGCTAATTCAATTCTTTTTTTATCAAAATTAACTATGTCTCAATTTCTTGTTCTTATCATTTTTATTTCCATATTTGTCCGTTTTTTAATAATTAATTTAATTCTAATGAAATAGAAGATATGTATTTTTTATTTTTATGCTAACATTTTTAGAACGATTTTGTTAAAAACTACTGTTCGATTGTTAAAAACTTTTTAACAATCTTTTAACTAAAACAAATTTGCTTATTTAAGCCATAAACACAATAAATCCCTTTTGGAAGCCAAAAGGGATTTATTGTGTTTATAAAAAAAGATTTCTATAAGAAATCTTTTTTTATGCAACTTTTTTATCTCAAGCAAAATCTGGATTATTAGCTCGTTTTCAAGCAAAATATTCTTTCCAAGAAATAGCATCAACTGGACAAGCTCATATAGAATCATCAACAGATAATCAATCATAATTAGCTAATTCTTTTACAATACTCATTCATTCATCATTTAAATCAAATACATCTGGAGATATAGCAACACAAGCTCAACATCAGATACAATTGCTATTAACAAAAGGAATTTTAGACATCTTTTTTTAAAAGTTATAAATTTAAAAAATCCGCTCTAGAGGTGTATCTCTTATTTTTGTATTTCTTGCTTTGTAAGCATTCGGAGATTCCCATTGCAATCATGAAAAAATAAATTCTCAATTCATACAATTTATAAAGAAAATCTCACAGTGAAAAGTTTTTTTGTAAGAAAAAAAATTGTAGAGACGGACAAGCCAGAAAAGCAGACTTAAATGTATTATATTTTTAAAGTAAATTTTGTAAAATTTTTTTATTTGAATATTATAGACTTTAAGTAAATATAATGCTAAATTTTTAAAAAATGTTTAAATTAAATTTAATAAATTCTCCTAATTTTTTATTTGATGAAAAAATTATAGATAAAATAAGAAAAACGATAAATAAAAAAATAGAAATTTCTCAAAAATGAACTCTAAATATAGTTTTTGTAGATGATGAACATATTAAAGAATTAAATAAAAATTACAGACAAAAAGATGCAGTAACCGATGTTTTATCATTTCATTATTTTGATGATTTTTCATGATTAAAAACAAATGAAATTGCTTGAGAAATTATTTTAAATGAATGAAAAATAAAATCCCAAGCAATTGAATATTGACTTTGAGAAGACGGTGAATTTTATAAACTAATTATTCATTCTATTCTTCATATACTTTGATATGACCATGAAAAAGATGAAGATTTTGAAATCATGAATAAGTTTGAAAATCTGATTTGGAAAGAAATATTTGAAAAAAATAAAAAAATTTAGTATAATAAATGAAACATCTTTGTCATCTCGAGCGAAGTTGAGAGATCTAAATAAAAGATTTCTCCGTTTCGCTTCGCTACAGTCGAAATGACATTATTCTTTAATCTGTTTTTATGCAATACAAAATCCCTGTTCAAATAGAAAATGAAGATCCTATTCTTTTGTGATTAAGTCTGAGACAATTAGCTATAATAATGGTCTGATTTTGAATAGCCTACCAAACTTTTAAATGATTAGAACCAAATTTATGAGCTGAAATTGCTCTTATTCCAAGTATATTAATAGCAACAATAACTTTTTTAATAGCTGTTTTTAGAAGCTATGAAATGTCTTTTATTCCTTTTGTTTTATCATTTTTAAGACTAAATATAAATGCAAAAGAAAGAAAATGGGATCAATGAACAGATAGTTTTGATTGTTTAAAAATATGATATATAAAATTAGATGAAAAAAAAGAAGAAAAAATAGATTTTCAAAACAAAATAGATAAAATAAATTCACTTGAAGATAAATTATCTAAAATTTAAAATTACTTATAATCATTTCGACTGAAGTGAAACAAAATGAAAAAATCTCTTTAAAAAAAGATCTTTCGACTTCGCTCGAGATGACAAAATACTTATTTGAGATAAAAAATAATAAAAATTTAATAAAAAAATACAAAAAATATTTTATAAACTTTACAAAAAAATGGCTGTAAAACGAGCAAAAAAAGATATTTCAGATAATTCAACTCAAAGATACCTACCATTTTCTCAAATAAAAGAGAATGTAATAATAATGAAAGATTCTCGAGCTAGAATGGTTTTAAAATGTAGTACTCTAAATTTTTTACTTAAAAGTACAGAAGAACAAGATTCTATAATAATGAGTTATCAAAGATTTTTAAATTCTTTGGATTTTCCTATTGAAATAATGGTTAGATCAACTAAACTTGATATAGAAGCTTATCTTAATAAATTATCAAATTTAGCCGTTAAACAAGAAAATCCATTACTTCAAAATCAAACTTATGAATATATTTCTTATTTAAAAAAACTTATAGAAGTTGCTCAAATAATGAAAAAAGATTTTTATATAGTTGTACCTTTTGATAATTTAGAAAACAAAAGTGTTAGAGATAA
The DNA here is from genome assembly GCA_028702055.1 of Candidatus Altimarinota bacterium. Lineage (GTDB taxonomy): Bacteria > Patescibacteriota > Gracilibacteria > BD1-5 > UBA6164 > JAQVPN01. The sequence continues at coordinate 5,973 of JAQVPN010000054.1, forward strand.
TTCTGTAATGTGAATGTTTACAAATTTTTGGAATTCTATAAATTGAAAAGATGATATTTTAAAAATAAGAAGCCAAATAAAAAATTTCAATGCTTTAAAAAAATGACTTAGTTCTAGGGTAACAACAATAAAAACAAGTTTAGAAAATATATGAATAAAAGCTGAAGAATTAAATAAAACAGAATTAATAAAATTTCTTACTGATTATAACAATCCTACTATGGAAAATTTCTTATCTATAAAATCTGATATAGAAAATTATAACTTAAACTAATAAATCATGAAAAATTTTATAAAAACTATATTTTTTGTATCTTTTTATTTTTTGAATAATTTAATCAGTTTTGCTGATTGATGAATACTTTGACAAGGTTGATTAAGTGATTCTGATTTAAAAAATTGAAATATTCATACTGATGATTTACCAAGAATAATAACTTGAGCTATAGATTTTTTAATGTGATTTGCTTGAACTATTTCTGTAGTTTTTATCATAATTTGAG
>JAQVPN010000055.1 GCA_028702055.1 Candidatus Altimarinota bacterium
GTATGTTTTGTAATAGACTGATGAACAAACTTAGTAACAAGCAATTCATGAACTTGTACAGCAAAATATAAAATGAGTTTAAAAGATTATGATTCTAGTTTAGTTTGATACTGGGATATGGAAACTACTACTTGATGATTATTAAAAGATTTAAGTGGAAATGGGAATAATTGAACTTGAAGTTGATGAGTTATTATAGGCTGAACTGGATGAAGAGTATGAAATGCTACTTTATTTAATAGCTGAAGTAAGGATTGTTTCGAAATTTTAGATAGTAATATACTTGATTTAAATTGAAAATTTACAATTTCAGTAATAGTAAACTTTTTATGAAATCTAGCAAATTGAGATATGGAAATATTGTCAAAAACAAAGGGAAGTGCAAGTGCTATTATATTTGAACCATATAGATTTTGAATATGATATATGAGTTGACAATATATCTCTCCAACAACTAATTTTATAGATAATTGAAACTTTTATACTAAATGAACAACTATTTCTAATAATGATTGAACAAATAATTGATTTTTATCTATAGTACAATCAGGATCATATATTCCATATGTTTATGAAAGAGATATATTTAGACAATCAATGAATTACATAAGTAATCAATTTATAAATATAACTATAAGTTATAATTATTGAATTAATAAGATATATTTTAACTGAAATCTTTTAATGTCGTATAATTGAATCAATAAAGATATTTGGAACTCAGATTGAAGCTTGCTAATTTGAAAAAGATGATGAACTGCAAGTTGAATTTTTAATTGAACAATAGACGATATAAAAATCTATAATCGTGCATTATCAGATCAAGAAATTGCTCAGCAGTCAAAAATTGCAGGATTTTAATAAAAATTATTTTAAAAAATTGTAATAGAGTAAAGAGCGAAAAATAGTAGTTTTTTTCTTGCAAAAAAGCTAAAAAGTGTATAATGAAAGTAATTAAAATTTAATTTTAAAAATATGACAACAATTACTTTAAATGATCCTATTATAGAAGCGAAATATAATTCTTATGAAATAAAATTAAAATTTCTAGATTTTATTAAAAAAGAATTAAAACAAGATTCTATTGATTTATATGAAATATCTGTAGAAAATTTACCTACAAAAACTAAAGATAGATTTAAAAATATAGATAATTTAAATTTTATAGAATATTAAATCATGATAAATAAAGTTATTATCTCTGATGATTTAATAAATTATCTAGAAACAAGAAAATTAGAAAAACAATATATTAAAGCCAAAAATTATTTATTGAAGTGAAATTTTAAACAAATAGATTTTAAATTAAGAGAACCTAAAAAAGATAAAATATACTATTTTAGAATCAATACTCAATTTAGAGCTTTTTGTAAATTAGAATGAAATATATTAAAAGTTTTTGATATAGATAATCATCAAAATTAAATTCAAATTTAAAATAATACAAAAAATATGAATACAACATTTTCAATTAAATTAGATAAAAAATTAAAAAATAATTTTTTAATTTTGGCGAAAAAAAAATGACTTAATTGATCAATAATTATAAGGTATTTTATGGAAAAAGTTATTTCAAATCCTGATATTTTAAAATCAAATAAATATTTAGAAAATTTAAATATTAAAATAATTGATTAACTTCAACCACATGCAAAATACAGATTTTCAAACTGAATATAACAAACTAAATGAAGAACAAAAAGAAGCCGTAGATACTATTTATGGTCCTGTTATGGTAGTTGCTTGACCATGAGCTGGTAAAACTCAAATTTTAGCTCTGAGAGTAGCAAATATAATTCTAAAAACTGGAACAAACCCAGAAAATATTTTGATTACTACTTTTACTGAAGCTTGAGTTGTCGCTATCAAAAAAAGACTTGTAAATTTTTTATGACTTACTGCATATAAAGTAAATGTTTCTACAATTCATTCACTATGTTCTGACATTATTTCGTCATTTCCAGAAAAATTTGTAGAATTCAAAGCCGGAACTTTGATAGATGAAATTGAATCACTTGAAATCATAAAAACAATTTTAGATAAAATGATTGAGGATTGAAAAATCGTAGAATTGAAATCCGATGCAGATAAATATATTTACCTAAGAGATATAAAATCTAGAATAAGCACTTTGAAACAAGAAGCTGTGGATTATGAATATTTCAAAATCAAAATAGAAGATGAAAGTGCAAGACTTCAAGAAGAATTGGAATTAGTTAAAAATAAAACTACAAAAACTTTTGCAAACAAAGAAGAACGAGCGAGAAAACAAATAGCAAAATTATATGAACTTAGAGAAATATACAGAGAATTTAATAATTATTGTAGAGCAAATTCTATGTATGATTTTTCTGATTTAATTACTTTTGTATTAGAAAAAATAAAAATCGACGAAGAATTGAAATATTACTATATGGAAAGATTTCAGTTTATTATGATTGATGAATATCAAGACACAAATAATGCACAAAACGAGATTTTATCAACAATTATTTGAGAAGAAAATCCAAATATAATGACGGTTTGAGATGATGATCAGTCTATTTATAGATTTCAATGAGCAAATATAGAAAACATGCTTGATTTTTCAACTAATTATCCAGAAACAAAATTTATAGTTATGGATAAAAATTATAGATCAAATCAAGATATATTAGATACTTCTGAAAGCTTAATTAAAAATAACCAAGAAAGACTCACTTCTAAATTAACATTTTTAAATAAAAATCTTACACGAGCAGGGAAATATGAAAATATTTCAAATAAACCTAAAGTTTTTGCAGCATTAAATCCACTTACAGAAAAAGCTTTTATTTTAGAAAAAATAAATAAGTTTCTAGATGAAAAAATAGAATCAAATGAAATAGCAATAATCGTAAGAAATAATAGAGAAGTTGAAGAATGGAGTACTTTTTTAAATCAAAATTGAATTATTGTAGAATCAAAACAAAAAACAGATATTTTAAAAAATTCTTATGTTTTGTTACTTCTAGATATTTTAGAAATTATAGATAATCCATTTTCAGATGATTACAGGCTTTTAAATTTTCTTAGAAGCGAAGTATGTAAAGCAGATAATATAGATGTCTTAAATATAAATAAATCACTGTATAATCTGAATTATTCTAGAAAAGAAAAGCTTAATTTATTTTCATATTTGGAAATTATTTTAAAAAACATTAAAAATGCTGATAATTTAGATTTTGAAATCAAAAATAAAGAGGCTTTAGAAAATATTATCGAGTTTATATCTGAATCTATTTCTGGAAATTTTGCTTCAAAATCACTTTATGAAATAGTTTCTCTTGTTTTGGAAAAACTAAATTTCGTAGACTTTGTAGAAAAAAACTGAGATTTTTCTGATTTAGAAGATATTTATACATTTTTCAATAAGATAAAAACTTGGAATGAAAGAGATAGGGAATTAAATATTCCAAAATTACTTAGAAAAATAAATCTTCACAGAAACTATAATATTAATATTTCTAGACAAATTCTAAAAGAAAATGCTTCTTGAGTACAAGTTTTAACAGCTCACGGATCAAAAGGACTTGAATACGAAGTTGTATTTATTCCAGGACTTTATAATGGAAATTGGGATAATAAAAGGAATATTAATAAATTAAAATTACCAAATCTAGCAGGGAATTGATTACAAAATACAAAAGAATCTAGTGAAGAAGAAGATAGAAGACTTTTCTTTGTGGCTTTAACAAGAGCAAAAAATCATCTATTTTTATCTTATCCATTATCTCGAGATAATAAAATTTATATAGAATCATCTTTTTTATGAGAAATTAAAGAAACTTTGGAAGAAATAAAAGATGAAACAATTGATACTTCAAAAATATCAGAGATAGTAAAAAATGACTTAACTTATCATAAAACTAAATTAAAAGATGAAGAATTAGAATACATAAAAACATTTTTAGAAAATTATAAATTATCAGCTTCAGACTTAAATACTTTTTTATCTTCTCCTGTAGATTTCTTGCATAGAGTTATTTTCAAATATCCATTTATTGGTAATGAATTTACGATTTTTGGTTCAGTTTACCATAGAGTTTTAGAACTTTTCTATATTAAATATAAAGATAGCTGAATATTGCCAGAAAAATCATATCTGACAGAAACCTTTAAACTTCTTATTAAAAAAGAAATTTTATCTCCAGAAGAATTAGAAAGACTTACAGAAAAATGAGTTAATTGATTAAGTTGATATTATGACAATATTGCTTGAAATATTTCAGTTCCTTTGTTTTTAGAATACAATTTCAGATCTAAAAATGTATTATTTGACTGAATTCCTTTGACTTGAAAAATAGATAAAGTCGAGATGATTTGAAATTCTACAGACTTAGAAGAAAATACTTTATGACAAGCTTCACTTTTTGAACAAAATTATAAAAAACTTGTAAGATTTGTAGATTATAAAACTGGTAGAGCAAAATCAGAAAATGAAATAAAATGACTTACAGCCAATTCAGAAGGGCAATATTTTAGACAATTACTTTTCTATGATTTAATGGCTTCATTAGACAGAGAATTTATAGCGAAACATGAGATTTGAGGACTTGCTATAGATTTCGTAGAAGGAAAAGATGGAAATTATAGATTTATAGATATTCCATATACTAGAGAAGATTTAGAAAATCTAAAAGAAATTATAAAAGATTCACGGAATAAAATTTGTGATTTAGAATTTTGGAGGGAATTAGTATAGTATTTTTGACTTTTATCTATTATCTTTATAATAAAAATAATAAAATTTAATTTTTCAAAGTATGACAACTTTAACTATAGAAAAAACTGATATATCAAAAACTCACTTTGTAGATACAAAAGATTTATTTTTGTATGTTATTGATTATATGCAAGATTTAGAAGATAAAGAAAAAGTAAAAAATGAAATTAAAAATGACGATTGATATAGAATTAGTTTCGATTTGGATTATTGATATAGAAAAAGATACTTTAAAAGATTATAAAAAATGGAAAGAATATGTGATTTCTAAAATGTAATTAATGAAAAAATTTTAAAAAAAATAACAAAACTTTATGCAACATTTAATAGATTTATTTTGACAACTAAATTATTGGTCTATATTTTTACTTATGGCTATGGAATCTAGTATATTTCCAGTTCCATCTGAAGCAGTTATGATACCAGCTTGATATTTAATATCTGAATGAAAATTAGATTTATTTTTAGTTATTTTAACTTGATGAATTGCAAGTTTAATTTGAGCAATAATAAACTATTTTATACTTGGACAACTCATAGGAAAACCATTTTTATTGAAATATTGAAAATATTTTTTCATAAATCATAAGAAATATGAAAAAGCTGAAAATTTATTCTTAAAAAATGATAAATTATATACATTTTTAGGTAGATTTATACCAGTTGTAAGACATCTTATTTCTATACCAGCATGAATTTTTAAAATGAATTTACTTTGGTTTACAATTCTTACTTTTATTTGAGCAACTATTTGGTGTACAATTTTAATTTTCGTTTGATTTTATTTCTGACAGGGAATAGTAGATGTATTTCATAAATATACAAACGAAGTCAGTATACTCGTAGCCATATGAATAATAACTTGGTTTATATATTTTATAAAATCAAAAAAATAGATTTGATAAAAATTATTTTTTTATTAAGATACAAAACTTACATTATAAAAATATTTTACATATGGATTCATTAAATGAATTATGAAAAGAAATAAAACATCCATTATGGATTAATCCTTTATTAAATCCAGTTATTGCTAATATAAAATGATGAATTAATTGAGTACTTTCAGAAGAATATTTAACATATTTAAATAAAATGCATCTAAAATCAATAAAACCAGCTCCTGAATCTTTAATTAATAAAGATACTTTAGAAAAACATTTATCTAATTTAGATAAAATGTGATTTTGTAAATAACAAAAATAAGCTTTTAAAAAAGCTTATTTTTTATTTCAGATGGAATTATATCTTCATTATAAATTTTAAATATTTTTTCTTCTAAATCTTTAAATTCTTTTTCGCTCATTTTTGATAAAACTTCCTTTTCAAAAATTTCAAGCATATATGGTATTTTTTTATTTTCTTTTTTAAGTTTATCTAAATCTATTTTCATAGCTAAAATTACTTCTTCATTTGTTCAAACACATTCAAAAGGCTTTATTCCTGAAATTCAAGCTAATTCTCTAAATAATTTTTCTTGATTTTTATCTTCATACATTTCTTTTCAAAATATTTTCAAAATTTCTTCTTCATTTAAAAATGGTCTTAAAATAGTATAAACAAAAGCACATTTAGGACAATTTAAACACCATCTATCATTTGTTGTTTTATGTGATTCTATTATTTTAAAATTA
>JAQVPN010000056.1 GCA_028702055.1 Candidatus Altimarinota bacterium
ATTTTTGTGTACAAAAATGATAAAAACTTAAATTTGTTATTTTATATAGTAAAACTTATAAAATTTTAGCTTTTTTTAAATAAATATGTTACGATATAATTAAGTACAATTTAAATTTAAAAACAAAATGAGAGGAAAATTGGTAAATGGTAAATGACAAATTTTTTGAGAAATTATTGAATCTGATAAAAAACCTGATTCTGAAGCTAATTGGAAAAAAGAATCTGGATTTGTTATAGAAGAAGTTAAAAAATCTACTATAGAAAATATATCTCTAAAAATGCCTAAAGATGTTTTATCATATTTAAAAACACAATCAGAAGAAAATGGAATAAGCTTTTCTGATCTTATGAATAAAGCTATTATGGAATTTGTAAAAAATCAAGAAGATTTTATAAATAAATCATCTATTATTAATTCTTTAAAAAATAATCCAATAGAACTTGAAAAATTTGTATTATCAAAAATAGAAAAAGAAATTCCTCTTACAAGCTGAACAGAATGAGAAATATATAAACTTGAAATACAAAATAAAAATTATGTAGTTATCAAAAAAAGATATTCAAATATGCATAAAAATGAATTTGAACTTCTTAAAAAAGCAAAATCTATTCAAGAAAAAATTTCTGCTTCATGAAACAATATAAAAATTCCAATACCAATTTGATCTTTTGTAAAAGATAATTGTGAATATATAATGATGGAATATATAGAATGAAAAACTCTATATACTATGACTTTAGAAAAAATTTTACAACAAGATTTTGTAAATTATTCTAAACAAATTATAGATGAAAATAAATTTAAGGATTATTTATCTACAATAATTTATTTTATGAAATGATTAGAACAAGATTTTATAAATAATTTTCATGATTTATCTAAAGAAGAAATACTTAAAAATATAACAAACAAACATTGAAATTTTAAAAATATAGACTTAAAAAATGATAGTATTTCAGAATTTGTTTTATTACATTTCTATAAATTTCTATATGACAATCGTTTAATTTCTAAAAATCCTGATTTATTAAATACTAAAAAAGAGAATGTTTTTTTAGTAGATAAATATAAAACTTATTTAGATAAATGAATTTCTGTTTTTGATAATTCTAAATGAGAACAAATACGAAAAGAAATATCTGATTTTATTTGAAAAATGCATAAAGAATGATTTTATCATAGAGATTTATGAGGAAATCCAAGAAATATAATGTTTAAGGAATTGTTAAATTGAAAATATGAAATTTATATAATTGATTTTTGAAAAGCTAAAGAAACAAACTGAGTTGATGAAAGTGTTTATGAAGATAATATTGCTTGATGAATTTTTGATAAAGATGAAGCTATAATATCTCTTATATGAAAACTTTCTTGAAATAAAAATAATTTAAAATTATATGATAAAGAAACTTTTTCAAAAGAAGAAAGTTTGGTAAAATTGTGAATAGAAAAATATAAATTAAATAAAAGTACTTTTTCACCATTTATAAAAAATATAATTTCTTCTGAAAATAAATTTTGATTAAAACAAGTAACTAACATTATAGAAAAACATGATGTTTCTTTAAAAAAATCAAGCGAAGAATATTTATTTTTAGAATGAGTAGATAAAATTAAAAATACAGAAAAATTAAAAGAAGCGATAAAAGATAGTAATAAATTAAAAAACAGATTATTATGATATATGTTTTTTATGGAAGATACAGATTTTATAAGTTTATGAGAATATATAAACAAATTAAAATTTGAAAATATAAAATCTAAATCTAAAATAAATTGATATAAGAAATTTTTTATTGAATTATATGAAGATATAAAAAAAATTAGAAATCAAAAATAAATCCTTTTAAGGATTTATTTTTTTGTTTTTAAATACAATGATAAAATTATTTTTTGACAAATAAGTATTTTTAATTATAAAACAATCTTTAATTGTTGCATAGAAATGCCTAAAAACTAAAACAAAAAAAATAAAAAGGAGAAAAATAAGGGAGCTTTTAAAAGCTCCCAAAAACTATTATTCTAAACCTTTGTTTCTTAAAAAATTATTATCTAAAGAGCTTATTTATAAGCTCTTTTTTTGTTGTTAAAATAATGTTAGAAATACTTGCTTTTTTAATAAGTAGGCTATAATAAATATGATTTACTTTTTAATTTATATAGATTATGAATTTTGACATATTAAAAGAGAAAATAAAATTATTTTTTCAAACTATTATAGAAAATAAAATTTATTTAACTAGTTTTATACTGTTTATAGTTATTTCTGTTACATCACTTTATGTTTTTATAGATTATAAAAATAATTGAAGAAATTCATTTTATTGAAAAATTGCAGGTAATTTTATACAAGCACAAGTTGTTTCTTGAAATTTTGATATAGATTACAAAAAAATTCCTTATAATATTCCTTCTATAGAATTGAAATTTAATAAAAAAATAGATGAAAAAACAGTTACAAACAAAAATTTCACTATTAGACCAGAAATAAAATGAAAAATAAAAGTAGAATGAAATACTATAAAATATGTTTTTGATCAAGCAAAACTTCCAGTATGAACAGAGATAGAAGTAAATGCTACAAGTGAAATAAAAACACGATTAGGAGAAAATATTTCTCCTTATTATGATTTTTTGCAAATTTGAGAAGCTCCAAAAGTCGTAAAAATTGTTCCTACAACAAAAACATGAGATGAAAAAAGTATTCTAAATAATTTATCAAGTCATATTTCTGTTTTTTTCAATGTTCCAATGGTAAGTTTGACTGATTTAGATTCAGCTGATAAACTTCCTTGTTTAATAGATGTAGAACCAAAAGTAGAATGAACTTGTACTTGGACTACAACAAGTATGTTAGAATTTATACCTAAATCTCCTCTAAATTGATCGAGTTCTTATAAAATAAAAGTATCAAATAAAGATTGAACTCTATATAATTTAGAAAAAGAATATAATTCAAACTTAGAAACTACAGCATTATCTTTTTCTATAAATGAAGAAAATTATGAAAATATTTATACATTTTCTCCAAATAATTGACTTAAAATAAATTCAAATTTTCCAGTTTCAAAAGAAGAACTTCAAAAAAATATAGTTTTGGAAAATATCATATCAGATAATTGAACACAAATTAATACAAATAATTCTAATTCATCAGCTCAAAACACTTTAAATAATCTTTTATCTTGAGAAAAAAAAGCTGAAAAAGTAGAAAATATAAAATTTAGTATAGAACAAATAAAAGGAAGTGATACAAATTTTTTGATTAAATCAGATTCTTTTAAATATAATAAAAATTATAAAATTTCTTTTAAAGGATGAATAAATTCACTAAAAGGGAACAAAGCTTTTGAAAAAAATAAAACATTTTCATTAAAAACAAATAATTTTATAAATAATATAAATGTATATCAAAAAAGATTTTCTAGTACTTGAGCTGAACTTGATCCATTATATACAACTAATTATATTTATAATTTAGCAAATAAAAATGCTTATTTAGATATATATTTAGATGAAGAAATACAAAATTTATCAAAAGATTTTTTTGCTTTTGTTGATTCTAAATGAAATAAGATTAATTATACTTTAAGTTATTTTAAAGATGAAGCAATAAATGATAAATGAGAACATTTTCAAAAAGAAGATAAAAAACACATAAAATTAGAAATTCAAGAAATCTTAGCAAATTCTTCAAAATTTAAATTTATAGTTTCTAAAAATGTAAATAAATCTTTGGAATCTGATTTAATTTATGAATATTCAACTTCAATTCCACTAAAAGCTTTATCAAATAAATATATTTCTTACAATAAAAATTGTGTTTATACAAATACAAATTTAGGTTTTTCATGAACTATTTATAATAAAGATTTTTCTATAAATTTTTGATACACTCCAGATGCTAAAATATTTAGCATATGAGAATATGAAGCAAATATGCCAGATAGAGATTATAGTATTTTAATTCCTTGGGAAAAACAAGATGCTTTCAATTCATTGTCAAATGAAGAAAAAAATAAACAATTAGTTTCTTTAGGTCTTTGTCCAATGGCTCCAGAATGACAAATACTTTATGTTATAAATCATAGATTAAATCCAAATTCCTCTTATAAATTTGAAACAAAGCAAGATGCAAAAGATCTTTATTGAAATAAAATTACAAATTCTATAACAAGTAATATAAATACTTGAAATGATATAAAAGATATAGATAAATATGTTTATACAACTGTTTCAAAAGAAATTTCAGTTATTCCAAAACAAGCTTCTATAGTATTTCCAGTTCAAACTATAAATCTAGATTCTATGACTTTTGATATTTGTGAAATGAATAAAGCTGGATATTTAGATTATTTAAAAAATAGATATAATTCTTGATTTAATCCAATTTGTACAAATCAAGTTAAGAAAAATTTAGCAGTTAAAAATAAAAACTGGAATTTATCATATACTAAATTTGATATAGAAAAAGATATTTTATGAAATAAATCGAATTCAAATTTTATTTTGATAAGATGATATGGAGAAAATTCTTGATATAAAGCTTGGGATGATGGTAAAAGTTTTCAAAATCTTTATATAAGATCTGATATGCAAGCTTATATGGAAGTTTGATGATGAGACAAAAAAACTTGAACAAATAAAAGTTTATTATTTTTAACAGATTTTTCATGAAATCCTATTTCATCTTTAGAAAATGAAGCTTATGTAAGAAAATATGATTCAAATTGAAATTCTAATTTTTCTAAAATAAATTTAGCTTTTAAATATGAAAAAGATTGAGTTTATGCAACAAATTCAACTAATTTATGATGAAGTGTAATTTTCTTAAAATCTTGAGATAAAGAAGCTGTAATAACAACAGAACAAGATGAAGCAGGGAATTATGATTTTGGTTATAATTGATGAATTGATTCTTACACTAAAGATTTCCTATATTTATATACAGATAGACCTATTTATAAACCAGGAGATAAAGTTTATTTTAAAGGACTTTCTAGATTATTTTCAATTAATTGATATAAAAAAGTTTCTTACAAAACTTGAAAATTAGAATTAATAGATTCAAATTATAAAACAATCAAATCTATTGATGTTAAATTAGATAATAATTCAAATTTTGCTTGAGAATTTGATTTATCAAAAGAAGCTTGAATTTGAAAATATAGTTTTAGATTTACAGTTAATTGAGAAGAAATAATAAATAATGCTAGTTTTGATATAGAAGAATATGTAAAACCAGTTTTCAAAGTAAATTTAAGCCAAGATAAAAAAGATTTTATGTTATGAGAAGAAACTAAAATCAAAGTAAATCCAGAATATTATTTTGGTGGAAAAGTAATTTCTACTAAATGAACATATTCAGTTTTAAGTCAAAATTATTTCTTTGATTCAAAAGAATATGGAGATTATCAATTTTGAGAAACAAATAATTATTTTGATTGTTTATATTGGGGTTATTGTTCTTATGATGATAATTTAGTACAAGTTCAAGAATTCAATATAGATTCTACTTGAAATTATGATTTAAATTATAAATATCCACGAGATATTAAAACTTGAGAAAAATTATATACTATAACTGCTGAAGTAGAAGATCCAGATACAAAAAAAGTAGTTTCAAACTCAGTTACAAATATTTTACATAATACTGATTGATATTTGTGAATTTCACTTCCTTGGTGGAATGATAAAAAAACTTGAATAAAATTTTCTTGAGTAGTTTTAGATTATGAAGCAAAAGCTTTAGAAAATAAAGGAGTAAAATTAGAAATTTATAAAAGAGAATATAAACAAGTTAAAAAACAATGAGTTGATTGAAATTTTTATAATGATTATACTTATGAAGATAAATTAGAAGATTCAATAAATTTAAAAAGTGATAATAAATGAAAAATAGAAAAAAATATTTTTCCAAAATCTGATGGAACTTATTTTATAAAAGCTATTTATACTTGAAAAAATTGACAAAATTTTATATCAAGTAAAGAAATATATATATCAGGTGATAATTATATAGATTGGAATAATTGAAATAATGATGTAACTGATTTGGTTGCTGATAAATCTTTAGTTAATCCATGAGAAATAGCTAATTATACATTAAAATCTCCTGTAAATAATTGAAAAGCTTTGATTTTGGTAGAAAAAGATGATTGAGTAATTGATTATGTAGTTCACACTATAAAATCTTATTCAGATAGAATTACAATCCCA
>JAQVPN010000057.1 GCA_028702055.1 Candidatus Altimarinota bacterium
TATATTCTGCAGATTCTACTACAAATTCTACTTATAATTATACTAATAAACTAAATGCATTTTCTGTACTTTGTATAAAAAACTAATTTTAACCATTTATAATAACCAAAACTTAAAATGTTTTGGTTATTATTTTTAATTTTACATAATTTTTTTGAAAAAAAAATATAAGCTATATAATGCTTAAAAAATATAAAATAAGAAAAAATTATGGAAAATGAAATAAAAGAAGAAAAATTAGAAATTGATTATTCTAAAATAGATGCAAAGGTTGAAAAAATAATAAAATTGGCAATATGATATATGTCAAAAATGAATCCAGAATCTATAGAATCAAGAATTAGAAAAGCTTATGAATTTTCTAAACAGGCTCATCATGGACAATTTAGGAAATCATGAGAACCATATATAAGCCATCCTGTAGAATCAGCAATAATTTCTTTGTCTATAAAACCAGATTTAGTTACTATAGAATCTTGTTTTCTTCATGATGTTATAGAAGATACAGATTATACTTATGATGATATAGAAAAACTTTTTTGAACAGATGTGGCAAAAGTATGTGAATGAGTAGAAAAAGTTTCAAAAGTAAAATATAGAGCAGAAGATAGAAATATATGAAGCCTTAGAAAAATGTTTGTTGCTATGGCTGAAGATATAAGAGTAATATTTGTTAAATTATCTGATAGACTTCATAATATGAAGACTATAAAATATCATTCAAATCCTGAAAAAATAGAAAGAATAGCTTTAGAAACTTTAAATATTTATGCTCCTATAGCAGATAGACTTTGATTATTTGCACTTAAAAATGAATTAGAAGAAGAGTGTTTTAAAGTTCTTGAACCTGAAGAGTATAAAAAAATTAAACATGAACTTTCATCTATGAAAGATTCAGAAATTGCTTTTAGGAAAAATGCAAGATTAGAAATAGATGCTTTATTAAAGAAATCATGAATAAAATATGATATAGATTTTAGGGTTAAATCTATATATTCTATATATAAAAAAATGAAAGAAAAATGATATGAAAAGGTATCAGATTTATATGATGTTTTTGGTGTAAGAGTTATGGTTGAAAATATAGAAACTTGTTATAGAGTTCTTTGAATAATTCATAATACTTGGACACCAATTCCCAAAAAATTTAAAGATTATATAGCTTTACCAAAACCTAATTGATATAAAAGTTTACATACAACAATTATAGGACTTATTAGCAATTATAGGAAACAAGCTACAGAAATTCAAATCAGAACTTATGATATGCATTTACAAGCTGAAATTTGAATTGCTGCTCATTTTGAATATAAAGAAAATGGTAGTATTGTAGCAACTGATGTTGATTGGATTAAAGAAATAAAAGATGCAGTAGAGAATTTAGGAAATTCTGATTTTATGGATTCTTTAAAAATAGATGTATTTAAAGATAGAATATTTTTATTTACTCCTAAATGAGATACTGTAGATATGCCTGCTTGATCTACTCCTATAGATTTTGCTTATGAACTTCATACAGAATTATGAAATCATATAATGATAGCAAAGGTTAATTGAAAAACAGTAACTCTTGACAGGGAATTACATAATTGAGATGTTATAGAAATTATTACTGATAAATCCAGAAAAGCAAATCCACTTCGGTTATCTTTTGTCAAAACAACAAAGGCAAGAGCAGCAATAAAATCATTTCTAAAAAAGGAAAATAAAGATTTACATAGAGAAAGATGAAGAGAAATATTAAATAAATATTTAGAAAGGATTGAAATGCCTGTTTTAGATAAAGATTTAAGTATTTTAAGAAGTATTGATTGAAGAGAATATTCTCTTGAGGAAAGATTTTCTTTCTTGGAACAAATATGAAATTTTAGTTTAACACCATCAAATTTAATAAGAAAAATAGTTAAAACAACTAGAAGTGTAGAACATAAAAAATGAAATTTAAAAAATGAATTAGAAAATGAAATTGAATGTACTAAAGATATTTATATTTGATGAGAAAAAAATATAGATTATGTTTTGTGAACTTGTTGTAATCCAACTTTTTGAGATAAAATAGTTGCTCATATAAATCGTAAATGAATAATAACAATTCATAAAAGAGATTGTTTAAATATATCTAAATTATCAAAAGAAAGGCTTATTTGAGCATATTATGAATGAGATGAAAGAGAAAATATTTTAGTTCATTTAAAATTTATATTTTTAAATAGAATGTGAGTTTTAAAAAATTTAAGTGATATTTTATATTCTATGAATATAAATGTTCTTGAAATGTCATCTTGAAAACAATCTTTGAGTGAATCTTATATAGATATGCAACTTGATTTCCTAGATTATGACTATTTAATTATTGATAGATTTTTAGATAGAGTAAAATTAAAAATGAATGATACTTTTGTATCTGTTGAAATAAAGAAAATAGAATGATAACAATTACATTTTTGCAATAGTTTTATTTATTTTTTTCATAAAGGGATTAGAAATAATCTCTTTATTTTTTTGAATTAATTCTTTATATGTTAAGTTTTCCTTATTTCATGTAGAAAATTCTATTGTAAAAAATGCTTCGTTTCATTTTAATTTTATTTCTATACTTTTTACATTTTCTCCATCTATTTTTAAATTATCTTTTTCTCCTAAAATTAACATTTTAGATTTTTCATCAAATCATTCATATTTATCTAATATTTTTTTTAATTTATCCCAAGTTATAAATTGTCCTTTTGATTCTAATTTTTGTATATTTAAAAATATATTTCAATTTATATTTGAGGAAGGAGTTTTACTTATATGAAAAATATTTTTTCATCAATCTTCTAGTATTTTTCAATTTTTATCAATATATCAATTTATTCAAAAGTCAGAAGCTGAAAATCAAATAAAGTCTTTTCCTTGAAAATTTTTTATTTCATATAAATTTTTTATATAATTTCATTCTTCATCCATAAGTGTTTTTCATTGTTCAGAAATAATCATTTCTATATTTTTATCTGTATGAATTCAATAATTTTCTAAAAATTTTTCATCAACTAGGATTTTTACAAATTTAGTATTTCAAAATTTATAAATTTTTACTATATCTTTTACTTCTAAAACATAAGTTGAATTATCTATGTTTTCTGATTTAAATCATCATTTTAATAATTTTGTAACTATGTAATTTAAATCTATAAAAACTCAGTTTTCATCAAAAATCATAGTTTTATTTTCTTCTGTTACCATTTCAAAAAATACAAAATCTCAGATTTTTCTTTTAGAAATATCTTTAATTTTTTCTTTCATTCATTCTATTAGATAAGGGGTTTTATTATTTATAATAACATATTCTTTATTTGTTTCATCTACTATTTTTAAATATTTTTCAAATTTTCAATTTATAGTATATAATATTTTACTTATTATTAATCATGTTTCTTCTATTCTTAAAATTTCTCAATTATCTCCTAAATACATTTCTTTTTTATTACTTAAAATGATTTTTACATAATTTATTTTATTTATTATTATATTATCATTTTCTCTAACTTCTTTTATATCTAGATCTTCTGGAAAATTATTAAATCACAATTTTTTTAATTTAATATATGGATTTTTTATTTCTTGCATTATTATTTGCGAAACTTCAGTTTTCATTTTTTCTACAAGTAAATTTATTTCGTATTTTTCAATTGATTTACTTAAATTGATTATGTAATCCAGAGTATCAGCTATTTTTTGAAATTCCTTTTCATCTTTAAATTCTAGTTCTAAAGTAGTTATAAAAACTGCAACTATAACTTCATTATTGAAAAAATCTGAAAAAAAACTAAAAATTTCAGTATCATTTTTTGAATTAATATTTTTTAAAAAATTTATTATTTTTCTTTTTTCTAGGCAAAAAGTTCATAAAATATCATCATCATTTTCTTTTATAAAATCTATGAAATAATTCAAAAAAGATTTATTTTTTAATAAATCTAGAGCAGTTTTTATATTAAATTTTCATTTGTTTTCTTTAGCAGATATTCCTGTTTTTTCCATAAAAAAAATCATTATAAATAAAAGATATTTTTATAATGATTTTTTTTATTTAGTCAATTTTTATTCTACAGTTACAGATTTTGCAAGATTTCTAGGTTTATCTATTTCTCTTTTTAATTCTTTTGCCATATAATATGCAAAAAGTTGAAGAGCAACAGAAACAGGGAATATAGATAATTCTTCTATTGTTTGAGGAATTTCTATAACATCGTCATATAAATTCTTATTTTCATCTCATTTTGTTATTATTCAAACAACTTTACCATCTCTAGCTTTTACTTCTTTTAAAGTTGAAATATTTTTCTCTTTGAGTTTTCATTCTGGATTTATTAAAATAGTTGGGAAACTATCTTCTATCAAACTTAATGGTCAGTGTTTTAATTCTCAAGCTGAGTAAGCTTCAGTATGATTATAAGTTATTTCTTTACATTTCAGACTTCATTCCATAGCCATTGGATAATGTATATTTCTTCAAAGAAAAAATAAGTCTTTATAATGAGCATATTTTTTAGCTATCTCTTCTATTTTGTTACTATTTAATAATACCATAGAAACATCATCTCTAAGGTGTTTCATAGAAGAAATAATTTCTTTATATTTTGTATATTCTAAATCTTTTTTATTTCCTAAATATAAAGCCATTATAAGTAAAACTCAGATTTGTCCTATAAAACTTTTTGTTGCAGCAACTCACACTTCTCTTCAAGAATGAGTATAAAGTCATAAATCGCTTAATCTAGCTATACTACTACCAACAACATTTACTATTCAGAAAGTAAATCATCATTTATTTTTTACTACTTTTAAACTTTCTAAACTATCAGCTGTTTCTCCTGATTGAGATATGAAAATATATAGAGTTTCTGGATTTATGAATTTTTTCTTGTATTTAAATTCAGTACTTACATAAACTGTTGTAGGAATGCTAGCTAATTCTTCAAATAAATAACTTGCAGTCATTCAGGCATTATAACTAGTTCAACTTGCTATTATTTCTATTCTTTTAAAATCTTTTGCAGCTAATTCTTCTAAAGTATTTGATTTGATTTCAAGTGATTCAAAATCTATTCTTCATTTTATGAAATTATCTATTATTTCAGGAACTTGAAAAATTTCTTTTTCCATAAAATGTGTAAAATCTCATAAAGAATAATTATCTTCATTATATGTTATGCTTTCAGATTGTTTTTCTAGAGAAAGCCCACTATCAAGACTTATTATTTTATAATTATCTCCTTTTATTACAACCATTTCTCAGTCATCTAAATTTACATAATTTTTTACAAATCTAGCTAAGGCATTTGCATCACTACTTAAGAAAAATTCATTTTCAGATATTCATAAAACTAGAGGACTTCAAATTTTTACTCATATTAAATTATTAGGATTTTCTCTGTCTATTACAGCCATAGCATAAGCTCAAGTAACTTTTTTGAAAACTTTTTTTATAGTTGTTTCTAAATCTATTTCAAAAAGTTCTTCTATGAGTTTAGCTACAATTTCAGTATCAGTTTCACCATAAAAAGTATAGCCTTTTTCTTCTAATTCTTTTTTTAATTCTATATAATTTTCAATTATTCAATTATGAACTATAAAAAATCTTTCATTTTTAGAATAATGAGGATGTGTATTTTCCAAAGTAACTTTACCATGAGTAGCCCATCTAGTATGTGCAATTCAAGTATTAAATCAAGTTAAATCTTTTCATAAATTTTCTACTTTTGAAGCTAGATTTGATACTTTTCAAACAGCTTTTTCTAGGAAAAATTCTCAAGAATTATTTATTTCACAGATTCAAGCAGAATCATATCATCTATATTCTAAATTTTTTAATCATTCTAGTAAAAAAGAGCTAGCCTCTTTATCTCATTTATAAGCAAATATTCAACACATAATTTTTTGGGATTATAATTTAATCTTGGTGATTATCTATATCAAAGACAATCAAAGAATTTCAATTTAGTCTACATAAAGCTCTAAATTGTTTATTTATTCTAAAATATATAAGTCAGTCTTTTTTAGGTTATTTATATCAAAGTTTATTTCCAGAATATAATCAAGACAATATATTTTGTTTAGACTTTTTATATTGTTTTACTAGATTTCTAGTTTCTAAATATTCTAAAATATAATCTTCTTCAAAAATGTTGTTTATTTT
>JAQVPN010000058.1 GCA_028702055.1 Candidatus Altimarinota bacterium
AAAAAAATTCAAGCTAAATTGCTTGAATTTTTTTAAATAATTAATTATTAAATTTAAAAACCATAACATCTCAATCTTGATCAATATATTCTTTTCATTCTAATCTAACTTTTGCATGTTCTTTTGCTCCAGCCCATCATCCAAATTCTACTAAATCTTTCCAATTAACAACATCTGCTTTAATAAATCATTTTTCAAAATCTGTATGGATAACTCATGCAGCTTGTGGAGCTGTTGCTCCTTTTTTGATAGTCCAAGCTCTTACTTCTTTTTCTCAAGCTGTAAAATAATATTGAAGTCATAATGCATCAAAACAAGTTTTAATAAGATTATCAAGTCATGTTGAAATAAGTCACATTTCAGATAAAAATTCTTTTTTCTCTTCTTCGTTCATTTCTATCATATCTTCTTCAAGTTTAGCACAAATTGGTACTACTCTAATTTCTTTATCAGTTATTCATAGTATATTTTTTAAATCTTCTTCTGAAGTATCCATCATATCTTCACTCACATTTGCTGCATAAACAAATTTTTTAGCTGTAAGTAAAAATAAATCTTTAGTTTTAGCTTTTGTTTCTTCATCCATAGGATAAGTACAAGCAAGTTTCCCTTCCATAAGATGTTTTAAAATTCATTCATAAACTTCTTGCAAAGCTTGTAATTCTTTATCAGATTTTGCTTTTCTAGCATTATTTATAATTCTTTTTTCTAGTGATTCTACATCAGCTAAAATAAGTTCTGAATTAATTATTTCTATATCATATTTTGGGTCTACTTTTCCATGAACATGAATTATATTAGAATCATTAAAAACTCTTACAACTTGTAAGATTGTATCTGTTTCTCTTATGTTGGCTAAAAATTTATTTCAAAGTCCTTCTCAAGCTGAAGCTCATTTTACTATACCTGCAATATCTGTAAATTCTACATTTGCTGGAATTACTTTTTGTCAATTTACAGTAGCTCTTATTTTTTCAAGTCTTACATCATTTACATTTACTATTCAGGAATTTGGTTCAATAGTACAAAATGGAAAATTTCGAGCTTCAGCTCAATAATTTTTAGTAAGTGCATTAAAAAGTGTTGATTTTCAAACATTTGGTAATCATACGATTCAAACTTTCATGTGTGTTTTGTTATTTAATAAAAAAATTTAGCTTATTATACAGATAAGCTAAATTTTTCAAAATTGGATTTGGAATTTTGACTATTTTCAATAATTTATTAATTTTTCTAATTTTTCATTTAATTTATCTATTTGCTTTTGTTGATTTTCTAATTTAGAATTTTGTTCTTGAACAGCTTTAACTAAAACTGGTATAACTCAATCATAATTTACTGATTTATATCATTTAGAATCAGTTTTAACTAAATCTGGTAATACTTTTTCTACTTCTTGTGCTATAAATCAATATTGAGATCCAGTTCCAGAACTATTATCTTTCCGTTCAAAAGTTACTCATCTAAGTTTATTAACAATATCAGTTCAATTTTTTATAGAACAAATATCTTTTTTTAAACGAATATCTGATGATTGATTAATAGCTTTAGGAAAATACCAAGTTCAATCATAGGCATACATAGTTCTATTATATTCAGCTCATGTTGTTCTATTCATAGTTAATATTTCATAATCTCATTGTCTTCAAGAATCAGGAGAAATTCTTGCAATAACTCTTACATCTGTATTTGCTGGTCATACTCTATATATTATACTTCATCCTATATTTCAATCTCATGTTGTTGTTACATTTCATGAAACATCTAATTTAGAATTAGGTAAACTAGTTCATATTCAAATAGATCATCAACTACTATAAATTCAATCAGTTTTAGCTCAAATACTATTCACAGTATTTATAACATCATTCCAAATGTCTTTAGTAATAGTAGCTCAATCTACTTGAGTAGCCAGATTTGTATAAGCTGTATATCAAATATATCAAAATAAAACAGTTCCAAGAAAAACTAATCATCATAAAAAATGATATTTTAATTTATTCATATATAAATTATAAAAAAATATAGAATAATAATATAGGATATTTATAATTTTTAGCAAACAAAAAAACAGATTTTAAAATCTGTTTTTTTGTTTGCTAAAATGAAGCTTTTTTCTTAATTTTTTCATATAAAGCTTTTGTTTTTTTATCTTTTTCAAATAATTCTTGCTGTTTTAAAAAAGATCATTCTATTCATCGATTTACTAATTCCCTGAATTGCTTCTCTTTTTCTTCTCTTTTTTTCTTAGTCATAATCATCTAGTTATTAAATTAAATAAATCAAAAATTGGATTTAAGAAACTTATAATTTTACTACTTATTTTTGAACTTTTTTCAAATAAATCATCTATATAATTTAAATTATCAATAAGCAAGTTTTGATTATAGTTTAGCATAACCTTTTTGTCAAAAGATTTTTTATCTACTACATTTTTGTTTGTTTGAAATATTCATTTAGCATTTTTATAAGCAAAAATAAAAAACATATCTTTATATTTTTGTTTTACTTCAAAAGCATTTTGTATAGAATTATAAAATTTATCAATAAAAACATTTTGTGGAACATTTCTTTTTCATTCTAATTGCCTAAGTTTTGTATAAAAATAAGAAATTACTGGATCTTGATAAATTAAAACAACTCAAAATTCTCTATTGTTTTTTATACATTGGTTTATATTTTGTTCTATAATATTTAAGTTTCAAAATGTTCAATCTACTATTACATTCAAATTATTATGCATACAATATTTATATAATTTGTTTGCAACTTTTGTTGAAAAATTTTGAAAAATAGAAGCATTATATCACTCATATCATTCAAATAAAACCCTGTATTTATCTACATCTATAACTATAAATTTTGAATTATATTTTATAGTATCAATAAATTCACTTTTTCAAGCTCATGGAGCTCAAGCTAAGAAAATTGTACTAGGAGAAATTTCTGAATTTACTTTATATTCTTCTATTCAAATATATTCTAATTCTTTTACAAAAAAATCAAACATTTCTATTACTCATTCTTCGCTTGCTTCAAATTTTCTATCCATAAAATTAAATTTAGAAAAATTATTTTTAAATATTATATTATTTAATCTGTTTTTTCAAAAAAATAAATACATTTAGGATTCTAATCTAAATGTATTTATTTTTTGTAAGATAATTTACAAAATTTTAGCTAATTTTTCTTCTAGTTTAATAAGTCTTTCACGAGCTTCTTCTTTTTTCATCATTTCGGCTCTAACTAAATCTGCTGGAGCTCTTTTTACAAAAGATTCATTTAAAAGTTTTTTATCTAAAATTGCTATATATTCTTTTGTATCATTTATTTGTTCTCTTAATCTAGTAGTTTCTGATTCCATATCAAGAGCATTTGATATATCAACATAAATATCAACTCATGATTTTATAGTAGCATAAACTAAATTATCATCTTGTGGTTTTTTCGTAATAACTTCTGTTAATTCTGATTTTACTATTCAAGAGATTATATCTGTAGATTGATTTATAGCATCTAATACTTTTGCTTTTGGGTGAAGATAAACTTTTATAGTTTTATCTGGCATAACAGAAGATTCTGCTCTAATATTTCTTATAGCTTTTATAGTATCTATAATAGTATCTTTTGCTTTTTCAACTTCTAAATTTCTTTCAAAAGCTACATTTGACCAACTAGCATCTATAAGTAATCAGTCAAATCCAAGTTTATCATAAAGTTCTTCTGTTACAAAAGGTATATATGGATGCCATAATTTCAAAATATGACTAATTGTGTAAATAATTACATCATTACCAAATTTTGATTTATCTTTTAAGATTTTAAATTCTTCTATGTAATAATCACAAAACTCATTTCTAGTAAAAGTTTGTAATTCTACACCACTTTCTGAAAAATTATTTTCAAGCATAGCTTTTGTTGTCAAATCAGAAACTGATTTTAATCTAGACAAAATCCATTTTTCAGAAATAAGAAGTGAATCATAATTTTTTTCAAGTCTTTTTTCTATTTCATCTATAGAATCAAGTTTATAATCTCATTTTTCAAACAAATTTGAATGCACAAATCTAACTGCATTCCATAATTTATTTATAAAAAGTTTATTGTTTTCTACATTATCTTCATCAAATTTAATATCATTTCCTGGAGTATTTCAAATACTTAGTGTTAATCTCAAAGCATCAGTACCATATTTTTCTATCATATCTAAAGGATCTATACCATTTCCTAGAGATTTACTCATTTTTTTACCATTTTTATCTCTTACGAGTCCATGTAAATATATTTGCTTAAATGGAGTTTGATTAGTTAAATGATATCAAAATAATAGCATTCTAATAACCCAAAAGAAAATTATATCATAACCAGTTTCAAGCATACTTGCTGGATAAAATTTCTTATAAAGTTCTCAATGATTTTTATTTTGTTCATCATAATCAAGAATAGAAAAAGGCCAAAGTCCTGATGAAAACCAAGTATCTAGAACATCATTATCTCTTTCCCAAAGTTCTGGATTTGTTTTGTCTAGTTCTTCTTCTGTAACTACCATTTCTCCAGTTATTTTGTTATAATAAGCTGGAATTTGATGTCCCCACCAAAGTTGTCTAGAAATACACCAATCTCTTAAATTATAAATCCAATCTTCAAAAATTTTGTTAAATTTTTTAGGAATTATTTCAAATTCCTTTTTTTCATATCATTTTTGTACTTTTTTTGCTAATTCTTCTACTTTTACAAACCATTGAGTAGAAATAATAGTTTCTACTTTACATCCAGATCTAGAACAATAACCTACTCTAGAAGTGTATTCTTCAATTTTTTCTAAATTTCATTTTGACTTTAGAAGTTCTACTATATTTTGTCTTGCAGTTTTAAAATCTTGTCCAGCGAAAATACCAGTTTCATTAGTCATTTTACCATCTTTTCATAAAACTACTTGATCCATAGGAAGACCATGTCTTTTTGCTACTTCAAAATCGTTTGGATCATGAGCTGGAGTAATTTTAACTACTCAAGTCCCAAAATCCATATCAACAAAATCATCTGCAATAATAGGAATTTCTTTGTTTAAAATTGGAAGAATTACTTTTTTACCAAGTTTTAATAATTTTTTATATCTTTTATCTTTTGGATTTACTGCAATAGCAACATCTCAAAGAAGTGTTTCTGGTCTAGTTGTAGCAATAGTCAATTCACCGTCAGTTCCAGAAATAAAATATGTTATATAGTAAAGTTTTTGTTGTTCTTCTTTGTAATCTACTTCTATATCAGATAAAACAGTATTTAATGCTGGAGAATAATTTACCATATATTCTCATTTATAAATAAGACCTTGATTATACATATCTACAAAAGTCTTAGTTACTATTTTATTTAATTTTGGATCTAGAGTAAAAGCTTCTTTTGACCAATCAGCTGAAGCTCACATTTTTTTTACTTGTCCTGCTATATTATCATGATATTCATCTTTCCATTTCCAAACTTCTTGCAAAAATTTTTCTCTACCTAAATCAAATTTAGTAATTCATTCACGAGTCAATTTTTGTTCTACTTTTGCTTGAGTTGCAATTCATGCATGATCAGTACCAGGAACCCATAAAGTAGAATCACCTATCATTCTATGATATCTAGTCATAATATCTTCCAAAGTCAAAGTCAGAGCATGACCTAAATGAAGTTTACCAGTTACATTTGGAGGTGGCATAGGAATATAATAAGAGTTTCAAGTTTTAGAGTCTTTTGGAGCAAAACTATTAGATTCTTCCCAAGTTTTATATAAATTGTTTTCAAAATTTTGTGGTTCGTATTTCTTAGAAAATTCGCTCATAGATTTTTGTTTTAAAAAGTATGTTTGAAGAATTATATTTCTAAGAGTCTAAAAATCAATTTTATCTGTAGAAAATAAAAAAAGAGTGATTTTATTTTCACTCATTTTTCAATTCTTCAAGTTTTTTAGAAAATTTTAACACATAATTATCTTTCGGATTTACATAATCTAAAAAATAATCATTATTTGAAAGTTTTTTTGACATTTTTGACCAAATTTCATTCCAATTTATATTTCAAGAACTTATTATTTGTTCATTTATTTCTTTAAATAATGGCTCATTTATAGTCATACTTCAAGTTCATTTTGTAGATATAACTGAAGCCTC
>JAQVPN010000059.1 GCA_028702055.1 Candidatus Altimarinota bacterium
TATTATTTGTAGTTTTTTGATCTATAGAAATTGTTGGAGAAAGTCCATTTATTTCATCAACAGAAGCTTCATCCATCATTCCACCTATAAACATCCTGGCATATGTAGAAAGACTTTCTAAATATTTCTTTTGTCATTCAGAATAAATAGTATTAAAAGCTAAACTTGATTTTCAAGATCATGAAAGTCCAGTAATAACAGTTATCTTATTTTTTGGTATTTTTAAGCTAATATTTTTTAAATTATGAGTTTTTGCTCATACAATTTCAAGAAATTCTGACATTTGTTTTTATTTATTTATTAAAAAAGGCTAAACATATATTGTATTGAAAATTGAAAAAAGTAAAGGAAATAAAAAAAATCTTTTCCAAATTGGAAAAGATTTTTTAAAAGCTGAATATTAGTATCTAGCTGGTCTGTCAGTTCTTGGTTTTCTTTCTTCTTCTCTAGCAAAAGATACGAAGATTTTTCTACCATTGATTTCACCTCCATTTGAAGATTCTTGAGCTTTTACAGCTGCATCTAAATCTTTAAATGTAACGAAACCGAAACCTTTAGATCTTTTAGTTTCTCTATCTAAGATTACATTAGAATCTTCGATTTCACCAAATTCTCCAAAAATATCAAGTAAATCTTTACCTCTTAATTCCCAAGGTAATCCACCAACAAATAATTTTTTGTTAGGAGTTCAAACATTATTTTCCATTGTGCAAAAATAATAATAAAATAAAAATAAGCACATCTAATTAAGAACCAAATTACATTTTATGAAAAAGTGAAAATTTTACTTTTTTTAAATTTATAGAAATTAATTTTAATAGATAGCCAAAACAAAGTATATATAGATATTTTATTAAAACAAGTTATTTTTTTATTTTCTCGTAAAAATCTGCTAAAAATGACTTTACAAAATTAATTGAATCATTATTATTAAGTCATAAATATGAATAATATGCAATATGGTCCTTTTTTTCTCAATATCAAACTTTAACTTTTTCTTGTATTGCTAATATTTTTAAATTATTTATTTTAAGTATATTATTTTCAATTTCTCTATCTTCTATCTTAGATTCATAAAAATTAGTTTCTTCAATAACTTTATTTTCAATATCATATTCTATTGATATTTTAAATTTATATATTTTATCATGTTTATCTTTAAATTTAAAACTTATTTCATCAATTTTATCATTATTTTTATTTAATCTATATTCATAAGATGAAAATAATCACATCTCAAAATAAGACTTTTTTATAATATTTTCTTCTTGCAAATTTGCAGATATTTCATCATCAAAAAAATTATCTAATTCTATATTTTTTCAATATCCGCATGAATTACATCATGTAACTAAATGAAAAGTTTCTTCATCACAATTTGGACATTTTAAAATATTATTATCTAAATTTTCATCTACTAAATCTCTAGTATTTTTTAATACATATTTAATCTGAGGACTTAATTTATTTATTCAAGGATTTTTTTCACTAAATTCAAGGGAATTTATATCTAGGATTTTTTCCATAATTAAAAAAGATTTGAGTTATATTTTTTATATTATAACTCAAATCTTATATTTTGACAAATTTATTAAACTACTTTCTAATTTAAAGCAAAAATAGAAATATAATTATAATTCATATAATGTAAATTAAAAGTAATATTAGTAATCTTTAAAACAACGAACACTAAACCAATAAGCCCTATTATTGCCAGTATTAGGAAGAATACTAGTAGCAAAAAAATACAAGCTAAGTCCAGTAACAGTACTAGGAGATGAAGACCAGTAATAAGCAGAGCCACCTTGATTAATCATTGATCAACCACTCCGATCACGATAACCAGAAAAAGGCAATTTAAGTACATTAGATAAGTTTGTTCAAGCATTTGCTCGTCATCCCCAAGAAGTATATATAACATTCCATTCTTTATTTGTTGGAACATGATAATTTGTTGGACAAGGTCATTTCATTTTTAATTGATTAGTAGAATTAGAATTATACCAAGTAGCTGTGGTTTTTATAGAATCAGTAATTCACCAATCATTTGCACTTCAAGCATCTGTTCATCCTGGAGCCTTCCAATCATAAGAATATGATGAATTTCAGGTAGTCCAAGAATTATCTATTTTACCAAATTGGTACCGATTTCCGTAAAAACTATCATTTTTATTAGAAGTGGTTTCATTAGTTTTCCATGAAGAAAAATTTAAAGTATCTGATAATCATAAATTACATGCTTGTAATACATATCATGCAGCATTTCAACCACATACTACTATATTTCAGGCACATGTAAAATCTGTGGCAGATTTTCATGATTCCCATGTTTCTATTCAAGCATTAGTCACAAATGCTAGTTTATTTCATGAAGAATCTGTATAATAAATTTGTCAGCTAGATGTACATAGTCAAGTAAATGATGGTGTTACAACTCGAGCTCAAGCTGTTGCTTTACTTTGTGTTTCTGTTTCTATAATTGATGGTAAATTACTTCAAGTAGATATTCTTATTGCGGTTCAAGCTATTATCACATTATATTTTTCTGTTGTTTTTGTCGATAAGTCTATTGTTCCTGTATTTGTTTGTAGACTTTCTTGTAATGGTGTATTTGTTGTTCAACTGAAAAACACAGCATAATTTCATATTGCATATGGATATCTTGTTGTATAATCAGTTATGGCATATGTTTGATTTATTGGATTGTTTATTTCATTTAATGTTACTGGATTATTTTCTAGGTATGACATCAATTCATATTTTGTATTATTTCCATTTGTTGCATATGTATAATATTCTTTATCTTTTGAATCTTTTATATCATTTGTCATTCTTATTTGTTTTTGTGCATTTGTTCATAAATATCATTGATTTGATACTACTAATGATGCTCATGAATATATTGTTACTATTTTTTCATCTGGTGTTGGTAATATTTGATTTTTTAATTGATACATTTCTAATCATTTTCTGACTTCTCATAAATCTGTTTTTCTTTTTCAATCTCTTGCATCTCGAGTATATGTTTGATAACTCATAAAACCTATAGTAGCAAGTATTGCTAGAATTGTTATTACTATTATTAATTCTACTAATGTGAAGGCAGAAATCCCACTGCTCGTTCCTCGCTTTCCTCCTTGGTAAGGGGGACTATTTTTGTATATTTCTTTTATATTTTCTATTTTCATAAATTTATTAGTTAAAATAATAATTATAATTGTTTTAATTTAAAAAAATCTTATTAATTATCATTGCTTTGTCAAAAGATTTTTTAGGCATAAGTAGAAAATACCAAAAAATAAAAAGTTAATTTTATAAAATTAACTTTTTATTTTTTTATTTCATTATGAAATTTCATTCAGAAATAGACATAAGCCTAGCAACTTCTACTCAGTCATTTCTAATCAATTTATAAATAGGTTTTTCTTTAAAAGTTTCATATTCTATTTTAAAATTATTATTCAAAACACTTATTCTTCAATCTTTTGTAATAGAGAATATTGCTGAATGTTTGGAATCTTCTACATCATATACAATAACTTCTCAAGCATTGTTTGTTATATCAGAAGGAAGTAGTGAATAAGAATATTGTGCTTTATTTGTCATTTTAAAATAAACTCATTTTTCTACTAAATCAGAAAAATCTGAGACAACTTTTACATTTGATATGTCTGGAACAACTATATATTCATAATAAATATCTTTAGTTCAATCATTTATAACTATATTTGTATATCAATTTTCTCGATTGTTAGCAGGAATTACATTTATTTTATAAGATTTATCTTTCAAATCTATAATTCATGTAATTTCGTTTATTGAAGCGATTTCAGTATCTCATTTTTTTAAAATCAATCATTTTGTTGAATCAGTTTTATAAGAAAAATTTCATGTAGAATCAGTCATTATAGAATCTTTAGTGAGTCTCTTTAAAGAACCTCATCTTAATCTATATAAATCGATTTTTTCATTTAATAAATTTTCTCAAATTGTTCAAATTATAGTATTAGAAGAATCTGATTTTATTTCTGGAATTGGTGCGTAAACCTGTAAACTTACATCTTTATATCAAACATTGTTATTTTTATCTACTAAATAAATTCTAATATTTTTTGTAAAAATATTATCAAAAGCTAATATTTTTAATTTTAGACTTATATTTGATAATAAAACTTCTATATTTGCTTGATTTTTTCAATTAACTATCAAATTATCTTTATCATTTGTAGTATCTCAATCTCAATTAGAATCAATCATTAGATTTGAATCAATATATACTTCAGTTAAATTAGAAATTCATCAATTTTCAGAAATATTATCTGTTAAATCGATTTCTTTACTAATATAAACTGGTACTTTTATTCATGAATCCAAATCCAATTCTGGAGCCAAATTATCAGCTTTAAGTTGAGGAGAAAAAATTGATTGATTAGAAATTGTAGAGAAAACTCAAGATTTAAATCAAGAAATTTTACTATAATAAAAATCATTTGAGACTTTTGTTCTAACTAGATAATCATCACTATAATTTCATAAATCATAGAGTGTATAAGAATTAGTTTCTCTAAATAATATATTTAAAGTAGTTCAATCATAATAATTTATATCTAAATGTGATAAATCATTATTTACAGAATTTGATAAGATTTTTGTTCCTGGTAAAATAGGTAATCATAATAATTTATAAATTTCTGTTCCAGAATATATTTTTGCTATATTTGATTCTAAATAAGCCTCTCATTCTATTCAAGTAATAGTAATATTATTCGCAAAAGATATATTTTTATGTTTATCTAAAGTTATAGAAAGCTCTTCTGTTTCATCTTTTAAGTGATAAAATAATTTTACATCATCTTTTCCAGAATATATTTTTGTATTTGAACTAACATTTAAAACTGTATTATTTTCTAATTTATCTTTTATGTTTACAAATTCCCTAGATGATAAACTTATATCATTTCAAATAGAATAATAATCTAAATATGCCAAATTTTTTCTTATAGCATAATTTTCATTTTCTTGTTCTAATGTTATATTGTCTATATCTCTAAAGGCATCTATTACTTGTTTTCTTGTATCTGTTGGTCAATTCCATACTTTAGAATTATCTAAATTGGCAAATTTGTCTACTATATTAAAAAATTCTATTCTAAAATTTGCTATATCTTCTTTTGGTTGAGAAAAAGCAACATTTATATTATTAGAATCTACTATAGATTCAGAAAAACCATTTATAGATGGAATATAAGAATTTGCAGAATTATTATAAAATTTTACATCACTAGAATCCACAACAATAGGATTTCAAGAGTAATAAACATTTTTTGTTTCTGCTTTATAATTAGATTTTAAATATAATTCATCTCAAACTTTATAAACCAAATCTTTATCTGAATTATTTAATCTAGAAATTGATTCTACTTTTTCATCTCAAGTAATTTCTCATAAATAATCAAATAATCTATAACTTATATTATTTTCTATTACATACAATCATTTATATGAATATTGATTTGTATTTCATGTTTTAGCTGTTCCTGTATTACAAGAAGCTCAGGTTCAAGAAGTTGTTGTAGATCAAGTTGAAGTTGAAGCTAATAAATTATTTTTTATATTTTCTAATCAAGTTGTATATTTTAAATCTGATTTTTTTAATCAATCTATAACAGTTTTTGCTCAAGTTTTAACAGAATCTAAAACTTTATTTCATTCAGTTTTTAACTCATTTTTTTCTTCATTATCATAGTTTGTAAGATTTATAATACTAGTTATTGTATTATTATTAAATTTATCCAAACTTGCTTTATAAGAATCTATTCTAGAAATATTTGATGAAATAAGTATATTTTTATTATCTAGAGTTAATTTATTTTCTTTAAATTTTTTCTCTAATTCTTTATTATATTTAATTTCTTCTTTGATTATAGATTTTAATGTATCAAATTTTTCAGTATTATTTTTTATAAGATTATTTATAATTTTATCTTCTTTTGAATAATTATAATTATTTACTTCTGTCCATAAATTTCTTAATTTTTCAGTTTTGTTATCTTTTATAATAGAAGTTTTTGCTAAATCATTATTTACTAAACTAATAAATTCACTTGAATTTACTTCTTTTTCA
>JAQVPN010000060.1 GCA_028702055.1 Candidatus Altimarinota bacterium
AAGTAATATTTTCCTTCGTGGGGGTGATGGTGGTAATGTAGCCGATGCTGGTGTATTCGCGTTGCACTTGGCTGGGTCGGCGACTTTTCAGACTTACAATGTTGGTTTTAGTTGTTCTCTGTAATCCGACACAATACTCGTACACTTGTATATTTTGGCTTAGGGAATTTTATAAAAGACATATAGATAATTTTAATTATCTATATGTCTTTTTAATCTAATAAAGATATATTATTTTTTAATTATTATTGTTGACATAATATTTAAATTCATATTATAGAAGCAAAGATATTTAAATAAAAAAAAGAGATGATAAGAAAAAGTATACTCGGAAATGAGATAAAATATGATGAAGAAACAATAAATCTTTCTATAGAAGAAATTTTATCTGCTAGATTTGATTCAGAGCTAGATTTTTCATGAAATTTGGATGATTTATATGATCCATATTTGCTTGCAGATATGGATAAACGAGTTTCAAGAATAAAGGCAGCTTATGAAAATAAAGAAAGAGTTGTTATTTTTTGAGATTATGATGTAGATTGAGTAACTTCTACATCTATTTTGGTTCATTTTTTCAAAAAAATCTGACTTCAAATTTCTTATAGATTACCTCATAGGGTTGAGGATTGATATGGTTTGAAGACTTATTTTATAGATGAATTACTTGAAAAAAATGTTTCTCTTATAATAACTGTAGATTGTGGAACAAGAGATATAGATGTCATAAAATATGCAAAAGAAAAATGAATAGATATAATTGTTACTGATCATCATGCTGTTCCTGAAATAATTCCAGAAGAAGCTATTGCTATAATAAATCCTAAAAGAACTGATTGTTCTTATCCATTTAAATTTTTATCTTGAGCTTGAGTTGCTTACAAACTTATGATGGCTTTAGCTAAAGATTTTTTGAGTGAAAATGAATATAAATTATATTTACAAGAATCTATAGATATTCGAGCTATTTGAACAGTCGCTGATTGTATGAGTTTAACAGGTGAAAATAGAATAATTGTAAAAGAGTGACTTAAACAATTAAAAAATTCTCGTTCAAAATGAATAAGAAGTATTATAGAAACTAGAATAAATGAAGATTTAGATGCGGATGTTTTTTGATTTCTTATATGACCAAGATTAAATGCCGCTGGTAGAATGGATACACCATATAAAGCTTTGAACCTAATTTTGAATAATTCAGATACACTTCAAGATACAATAGATGAAATAGAATTTTTAAATGAAAAAAGAAAAATTTTAACTAAATCTTTTATAGAAGATGCTTTGCAAAAAGTAACTCTTACTGATAATATAATATTTTATGAATCTTTAGAAATAGAACACGGAATTATTTGAATTATAGCTTGAAGACTTACTGAAAATTTCTTTAAGCCATCTATAGTTTTAAAAGAAGAAACAGATAAATATGTTGCAAGTTGTAGAAGTCCTGAATATTTTGATATAGTAGAATTACTTGAAGAATTTAAGGAAGATTTTCTCCATTTTGGCTGACATAAACAAGCAGCATGATTTAGTATATCAAAAGAAAAATTTCCAAATTTCAAAAAAAATGTTTTACAAAAATTAAATTCTCTAGATTTTTCAAAAAATAATAAAATTTTGCAAATAGATAAAATAGTAATTCCGGATGAATTATGATTTAGATTTCTTGAAACAATAAATAAATTTAAACCATTTTGAATGTGAAATAAAAAACCAATTTTAATGTTTAAAGATTTTTACATAGAAAAAGTAGAATTTTTATGACAAACTAGGGAACATATAAAAATAACAAATAAATATTGATTTAAGATAATTTGATTTGGTTTTGGTAAATATATGGAAGAAATTAAACAAAAAAAAGAAATTGATTTAGTTTTTGATTTATCTGAAGATAATTGGAATAATAAAAAATCTTTAAAACTTCAAATAATTGATTTAGTGATTTAGTCTTTCTAAATCACTTTTTTGTAATTATTTTATAAAAAATATAAAAACAAATCATCAAATTTTTGTTTTTTAAAATGAAATATGTTAAAATTGAATAAATTATTTTAAAAATAAAACAAAAACAAAAATGAGAGTAAATAATTTTAGAGAAAAATATTTTCTATCAACTTGGATATTACGAATATTTTTATTTCTTTTTTATATATTATCTGTAAATAATTCATTTTTATATACATCTGTTCTTAATTATAAAAATATAACAGCAGATCCTTTTAATTGAGCAACAACTCCTATAAAATATACTCTAAATTATCTTACTACAACATCAGCAGACAGACTTAAGAAATTTACAGATATAGATAGTTCAAAATTTATATCATTGCCAAATTATGATAAAAATATTTTATGAAGAGATTTAACTTGAATGCTAGCTTGAAATCCTCAATACGATGAAACAATATTACTCAGATCAATATATTTAGTTCCTTATATGGGAAATTATAATCATGATTGACAAGAATATGCATGAAGTCATTTAGCTGTTGATATAAAAGCACCAACTTGAACTCCAGTTTATTCTATAGCAAATTGAGTTGTTATAAAAGTTTGATATGAAAAATGATGATTTTGAAATTATGTTGTTATAAGACATGAAAATGTTAATTTAGTTGATTGAACTATTCAAAATATTTATAGTGCTTATTGTCATCTTGATACTGTAACTATAACAGAATGAACAAAAATATCAAAAGATGAACCAATTTGAACAGTTTGAGAATCAGGGCTTGCTGTTTGATCTCACTTACATTTTCAAATCGATTTAGAAACTGCTCCATTTCATCCTTATTGGCCATTTACTTGAGCTGAACAATCTGCGGCTGGTTTAGATTTCTTTTCTGCTATAAGTTCTTGATTATGAAAAGCTAAAGCTATGCTTTATACTATAAATCCATTTGAATTTATAAGTAAAAACTTAGTAAAAAATACAGATAATGAAAATAAAACAGATAATGTTGTCGTTAAAGATGAAACACAAGTAGCATTAGCTTGAGATAATGTTGATTTAACAAGTTGAAATACCGCTGAAAATAATCAAGTTAAAACAGATTCAGGTGTTTTAGAAAATAATGTAAATACAATTACAGAAACTTGAACAGAAATTTGAACAAAAACCTGAACAGAAACTGAAATAAATACATGAACTAAAGAATTAGTTGCAACAGAAGATAAATTAGCTTTGGAAAGTAATATAGATGTTATAAATTATTTAGATTCTTCTAAAAATATAGTATTAAAGGATGATTATATTTATACAGATGTTTATTCAGAAAATAAATATTTTGAAGCTATAAAATATTTTAAAAATAATTGAACTATAAATTGATTTGCTGATGGAAGTTTTAAACCAGATCAAGATATAACTAGAATAGAAAGTTTAAAAATAATATTAAATGCTTTTTCTTATGACCGAACAGAAAATCATAATTATTCTTTTGATGATATTAATACGGATTCTTGGCAAAATTACTATGTTCAAAAATGAATTAGTTTACAAGTTATTGATAATACTACAAATAAATTATTTTATCCTTGAAGAACTTTAAATAGAATTGAAGCTTTGAAACTTATAATAAGTTTGAAATGAGATAATATGGATAATTATAAAGATAAAAATTATGAATTTAAAGATATTTCAAAAGATGATTGGTATTATAAATATGCTGCTTATGCTATAGAAAATAAATTATTTTCTATAGAAAATTGAGAATTTGTTCCTGATTCTTCAGTTACTAGATGAGAAATGCTTGATATAATGTATAAAATAATAAATCTAAAAAACTAAATAAATAAAAAACAAAAAATAGTTCAATTTTGAACTATTTTTTGTTTTTTATTTATACATTTTTAAATGAATCAGTTTCGGCTTTTCAAGTAATTAATTTATATCAATCAATAGGAGATTTTACAAATCCTACTAATAAATCTACTGGTAGTTTTCATAATTTATAAACAGAATCTATTGTTCAAACTGTTAAAGCAGCTAAATTATCTGAAAAATTTTCTGGATTTTGAGCTTTTTTTATAAAATCTGGAGAAAATATTTTTGAACTTAAAGGAAAATTAGAAACTATTTTATATGATTCCAATTGTTCTTTAAGAGAATCATTAAGTGAAGCTATTTTTGTTCTAGATTCAGATTTTATTTCTTTTTGAAGAAATTGTATTTGTTTTATTATATTTTTTATTTCTTTTAATTCTGAATCTTCATCATATTTTGTTTTATCAATAGATTTTATTTTTGCTAATTCTTGTTTTAATCTATCTATAGAATTTTCAGTATCAAATTTTATCAATTTATCAGTAGTTTCTCTAGAAATTCATAATTTTTGTGCTAAATTTTCAGTAAGTTTTTCTTTTTGAGTTTCAATTATTATATTAGCTTCTAAATTCCTAGATGCAATTTCATCAAATTTTTGATTTTCTCAGTTTGCCATAATTTATTTTTAAATTATAAGTTTTTTATTTTAATAATATTATAAATCTTTACAATATTAAATGTATTTACAAATATATGTATTATTGTATTATTTAGAATTTGCATCAATTAATTTTTGTAAATTTTGGCTTTGTTTCTCAGCTAATTTACCAAATTCTCATCATTCATTTGCTAGCATAGTTTTTTTATCATAAATTAAAGCCAAAGAATATTTTTGTTGTTTTTCTAATAAATAAGCCATATTTAAAGTAATCATAGGATTTCTTGGATTTATTTCTAATCATTTATCTAAATATTCTTTAGCTTTATCTAGTTCTAAATTTTCTCTATAAATCCATCATTTATAACCATAAAACATTTCTTCATTTGGCCATTTTTTTAATGCTTTTTCTGTCCAAATATTTGCTTGTAGGATTTCTCAAAGCATTATTGCATTATAAATTCAAAGAGAATAATCTGTAATTTCAGCATCATTTTCTCAAATTAAAAGAGCAAAAGTATCTAATAATTTTTTATCTTCACCAAGCAAAAAATAATTATAAGTCAATCTTCTTTCTAAATCAATTTTTGGAGCATATCAATTATTTATTGCATTACTAAAATATAAATTACTTCAAACATAATCTTTTAAATTGAAATTTATTATTCAAAGTAAATATGCTACTTTAGCATCTTTTGTATTTGTTGCATAATAATCTTCTAATTGTTTTTTTGCACTATAATTATCACCAAGTTCAAAATACGATTTTCAAACAAGGAGCATAATAGGTTTATATCAAGTTTGAGTTTTTAATATTTCTTTTGAAATAGATATACTTATTGGATATAATTTCGCTTCATAAAAAGCTCAAGCAAGTAAAGCATCTTTATAATAAAGTTCATTTGTTTGAAAATTATTATAATTATCTAATGCTTTTTTGATAATTTGCATTTCTTTTGTACTAGCTTGATTTTTACTTAAATAGTCTTCAAAAGCTAATTTACAAGAATGAAAATTAGATGGACAATTTAGGGAGTTTAGATAAAAAAATTTAGTTTCTTTATCTAAATTTAATTTACTTATAATTGTTGAAACTTCTGATAAAGTTCAAGTATTTGTAAGATCTTTAGAATAAATTATTCGATAAATAATTTTATAATCATCAGCTTTTTTATAATTTACTAAATCTTTATAATAAGAAAAAGCTTTTTCCCATCTTTTTAATTCAAAATAAGTATCAGCTATTTTAAGCTTTATACTTTCATCATTTGGTGTAGATTTTAGAGCTTGAAGATATTTAGTTAAAGCGAATAATGGTTGATTATTATTTAAATAATAATCTCATTTTATTATTACTCATTTTATAGAAAATCTTTTTCTAAGTTTATCTATTTTACTCATTCAAGATTCATCTTCTTCTCATGAATTTTCTCAATTTTCTATTAAACTATTTATATCAGTTGATAGTGTTCAAATATTTTTGTGTTTAAAAATATTTGCTATTTGATCTTTGAAAGTAATAGAAATAACAAGTCATATAATTATACTTGATATTATAAAAATCAGTTTTTTGTTTATCATTTTATTCTTTTATTTAATAGTTTCTT
>JAQVPN010000061.1 GCA_028702055.1 Candidatus Altimarinota bacterium
CGTTTAAAGTTTGAATTCAAATCGAAATCCTGTTTATTCAAATCGATTTCCATCAAATTAAATTGTCTTTATTTACATTTTGAGGGGTGGTTTCTAATGTAATTTCTATATTTTGTTCAAGTCAAAATTTATTATCTAAACTATTTATAATATCTTTTAATTCAGATATATCTAATATACTTGGAGTTCATCAACCAAAATATATAGATTTTAATTTTTCACTTTTTAAACTAAAAGAAGCTATATCTTCTTTTAGTTTTTGGATATAGCTTTTTATTTTTAGTTTGTCTATTTTTCAAAATGAAGCAAAACGACAATATTTACATTTTGATTCACAAAAGGGAATGTGTATGTAGCAAAACATTACATTTTATTCTTATAAATATAATTTCTTATTCATAATTTTATAACTTTCAATTTATATGTAGTTTTTGTTGATAATTTAGTATTTGCTAAGGCTTTATCTATATTTGCAAATACTATATCCATTTTTTCTACAAAGCTATCTCAAAATTTCTTATCTAAAGACTTCATAGCAGCCTCTATTTGTTCATCATAACTAGTTTTAGATTTAGTATAATATTTATATTTAGTATTTTCCAATTCTCTTACTATGTAGTTATTATCTATAAAATAATAAATTTTTTTAATTTTCTTTTTTATTACAGTATTTCGACTATTTTCATATTTTGCTAAGAATTCTTTTAATTCTTTAGTTTTTATATCAAAATAAGTAAGAGTTGCTCAACTTGCTATAGCAAGACTATAAGAAGCATATTTTGTATCAATTAAATCATTTACTGTTGTTAAATCTAATAAAGATTCTTTCATTTTAGCTAACAAAGTAGTTTTATGAGTACTAAATTGTGAATTATAATATTCTATAAGTTGATTTTCTAAAATAATTTTTATATTTTCTATATTAGTAGCTCAAGTTACAGTTAAATTATCCAATTTTGAATTTAAGTCATTTACTGATGTAGTTAATGTTCAAATATCATTTATAGCTCATGTATTAGCTAAAAAATCTTGAGCTTTTACAAGTCAATTTATATCTATATATTTCGTTTTGAATTCAGAATAAGATGTATTTATTGCATCCATTTTTGATTGAGAATATATTATAGAATAATTATCATCAACATTTTTTTCTAAATTTAGAGCAAATTTATTTGCTAGAAAAGCAGCATAATCATATAGTTCTGTTTTATAATCAGCTAATCAAGGATTAGATTCTACATTAAGATCAATCATTTTTTGAAGCTGAGTTTTCATCAAATCAGAATAATATGTTTTTTTAGTTGCCAAAAAATCAGTTAGAGTACTTATTCAACCTAGATAATTATTTTTAAAATTTGAATAATTTGTATCTAATTTCTCTTTCATAGAAGCTAAGTTAGAAAATCTTGTATCAAATAATTTTATACTATCTAACTTTGTTTGATTTGCTTTAACTACAGAAGATAGAGTAGATTGAAGAGTTGCTAAATTTGATTTATATTTAGTTTTTATAGAAGCTATTCGAGTATCAGCATAAACATTTATAGCATTATAAGAAGTATTTATAGTGTTTATTTTTGTTTGGTAAATTGATTTTTGTTCAGCAGATAAAGTAGTATAATTTAAGTCTATTTCATCTTTTAAAGCATTTAAACTACTTATATTTTCAGCATATTTTGAATCAAGCTCATTTTTTAAATTTGTATATTCTGTAGTTAAATCTTTTTTATAATCAGTTGTTAATTTTCATAAAGAAACTAAATAAGATATAGTTTTATCATCATATCATAAAGAAGTATACAAAGTTGAAAAACTAGCTGATAAATCATAAACAGCTGATTTTAAAATTTGTACTTTTCAAGTTCAAGTTTTATCATTTGTTATATTGCTGATACTAGAATTTATAGTCGCAATAGTTGTATCTTTATTTGTATCTGCTAAAGCTAAATTAGTCAAAGTTATGCTTATAAAAGCTAAACTTGTTAAAATTATTTTTTTTGTGTAATTCATAAAATAAAAATTGTTAAGAAATATAATTATTCACAAATTCGAGAAAAATTTGTGAAATTTATTATTTTATCGTATTTACATAATATACTTTTTTTAAAATTATCAAATAAAATACTATAATTTGTTGAATTATTTAATATTTCAGTAATTTTTTCATCATAAATATTTTTTAATTTTTTATCAAAAGAACTTAATTCAAGAGAAGAGTTATAAAAATCTTTTATTTTTACAGGATATCAATCTTTTATTTCATTATCTTGAATATTTCTAAAAATTTCAGGCATTGCAGGAAGATAATATGAAAAAATATTATGAAATTCTGTTTGCCCTTCTTTACTTGCAAAATAAGCTTCTAAATCAAATGCTAAATCAGCTTTTTTAGTATTTTTATTTATAACAAAATAATTATAATTTACTAGATTTAATCAATTTGAGCTTGATAAAGTTGGTATTGGAGAAGCTCTTAGAAAACTTTTTTGAAATCATAATTGATCAATATTTTCAATCATTCTAGGATATCAAATTATCATAGAAAGTTCTCATTTAGAAAATAAACTCAAATCATTTTCTTGCTTAATTTCAGTATTATTTTCATTAATGCTTCAACTTTCCCCTAAATTATCAAATTTAGATAAATAAGCATTGTCTCATGTTTTATCTCAATAAAGAAAATATCTAGAAAAAGCTCAATTTTTTATATTGTCTTTTATATCATCTAAATTTTTAGCTCATTCTTGCATAAAAAATTCAGTCATTATATCAGAAGCATAAGTTACATTAGTTCAATTTCATATTCAAATAGGAAGAGAATCTCATTTTTCAGTTTTTATGTAATTTATAGCATCATTTATAGCCGCCCAACTACTCAAATCTTTTCATCTTAAATTTCTCATATCATAATATATTCCAAGTGTTTCATATCAAAGAGGAATACCTTTTAAAAATTCTACTTTTTTTTCTGTTTTATCTTCTTGCAAAACTTTTGTAGAATTAATCAAATCATTAGAAAATACAGCTTCATAATTTTTTCTGAATCAATCTGGATCAACTATATTTGGATTTATTCAAATTGTTTGATTTTCAAAAATAGATTTCTCATTATTATTTATCACAAAAATATCTGGTGCTTTGTCTCACAAAAAAGCTCGTGCCAAAGTATCAGAATATTCTTTGTAAGAAGAAAATGATTCTACTCAAATATTTACATTTTTATATTTTTCATTCTTTTTTTTGAATGTTTCTAAATATGAACTAAAAAGATCTTTATTATCTCAAACTATCCATATATTAAAATCAGCTATTTTTGAGGTACTTGTTTTTTTTGTTGAATTTAAATTTAAAACAATAAAAACAACAAAAGAGAAAATTACAAATCATATTACAGCAAATATTATTTTGTTTTTGTTCATGGGATTTTATATTTTTTAAAATTATAAATCACTAAGTAAGTGTAAATGTAAATGCATAACTTCTTGTCATCCTTTAGGTCAAACATTAAAATGCAATTGATAACCTTCAGAAATTTTTAAATCTGAAGCTATTTTTTTTGCAGTAAAAAACATATCAGATAGTATTTCCTTGTCTTCTTTTTCTAATTCATTTATAGATGGAATTTCTTTTTTTGGAATAATAAGAAGATGAATTTTTGCTTTAGGATTTATATCTTTTATTACTATTAAGTTTTCATTTTCATATAAAAATTCGCAGGGAATTTCTTTATTTATTATACGAGTAAATATTGAAGCCATAAAATTGTTTTTAAAAGTAAATTTTAATAATTTTCTTGAGTTACTGTATTAGCATTTGTATCTTCTATTTTAACTGTATAAAAACTTCATTTGAAATTATATACAACAATGTATCATAAAATAGAAATTATAAATAAAACTATAGCTAATATTTTTGTTACCTTTTCTATATTTGGAGAAAAATCTTTAAATTTGTAAGCATGTATTTTTGCTACAACGAAAAATCCCCAAATTAAAGCCAAAAATAAAGTATATATACCAAAAATTACTACAATCATAATATATTTTTTTTAAAAATCTAATTATATTTATTATATTTTTTTATTTTTTTTTGCAAATTTTATAATTTTGTATTAAAATAAGAAAGAATTTATTTAATTTAATCAAAAATAAATATGGCTGAGATAAAAATAAAAGATAAATCTTTTTTCATTCGAGATGATATAGAACTACAATATCCAGAACTTATAAAACTCATACTTAATACTGAAAGTATGGATGATGAAGAAAGACAATATTGGTTTGATATAATGCCATCTATGTCAGATGAACAAATTGACAGATTATTCAATATACTTGAAACAGAAAGAAAAAAACTAGAAGAATTAGAAGTTAAATATCAAGAAGAAATCAAAACTTTAAATGATAAACATCTAATTGAATGGCAAGAATTTCAAATGAAAGATTCTAAAAATAAAATTAGACAACAAGAAGCTAATGATACTGAAGATAATGCTGAAGAAGTACTTAATATGTTGAATAATTTATAATAAAAAAATACACGAAAATTTTCGTGTATTTTTTTATACTAAAAACTCTTTAAAATCTAAATTTTTAAAAACGAGGACTGTTTGAGTTGTAAACGAGTTCCGCAGTGAGAAAAATTTAGATTTTAAAGAAATAAGGTATATCTAAATTTATTTCTAAAAAAGCTTTTTCTTTTAATTTTAAATGATTTTCATAAGAAAAATATTTTTCTATTAAAATCTTAGTATTTTCATTTTCTTCTCATTTTTTGAAATTATTTTTCAGAGTCATATAATCTAATATATTTGTAAAAGTAATTTTTAATTTTTCTTTTTCTATATTTTTAAAAATTTCAGGTAATATTTCTATATTAAATTCATAATTATATAATTTTTCTATTAAATCATTATTTTTCTTTATAAAATTTTTTAAATCTTTTTTTGCATTTTCTTTTCTTGCTATTTGATAAGCATTCCGAATAGAATCATCATTATATATAGTTTTTAATTCGTTATCTCTCCGAAATTTATCAAGTTGTAAATGATAATAATATCATAATTTTAAATAATTATTTTTGGTGTTTTTCAATTCTTTTTCTAAAAAATTTACAGGAAAATCAACTTCAAAATAATTTTCTCATTTATGATAATGAGTTTCTTCTCTTTCTATATTTACTCATAATTCGCTTAAATCATAAGATGAATCAACTATTAAATTTCAAACTAAAAAATCTAAAAAATTTTTGTTTTCTAGATTTAATTCTTTACTTTTTTTATGTGCTATTTCTAAATGTATTATTGAATAAGGCATTTTAAATATTTTATTATTAAATACTCTTTTTTAAAAATATAAAAAAAAATTGTTTTTTCAAGATTTTTGTAGAAAATAAAATTAAAGTTTATTTAAATAAAATAAAAAAATGAAATTAGATAAAAAATTTTTGAAATTCTTCACTTTTGGATTACTTACTTATTTGATAAATATGGGATTAACTTATTTATTAAAAGAAAAATTTGGATTAAACCTGTATATTTCATATTTTATTTCACTATTTTTAGTTACAATTATTAATTTTTTATCAAGTCTAAAGCTTATTTTTAAGCAAAAATATTCTCATTTTGTTTTAATTAAATATTTAGCTGTTTTGTGATTTACTACATTTTTGAATTATTTAGTAGTAAATATTTTAAATATTTATTTTTGAAAAACATATTTACTTATTTTTGTTGTTACTACATTCTTTTTCTTTTTAAAATTTTTTGTTTATGATAGATTTGTTTTTGAAAAGAAATAAAAATTGATTTTACAAAACATATTATTTTATTTAAATATTTTTAAATTTTATTTATCTAATTTTTTATCATGAAATCATACAAGATAAAAGCTTTTACACTAGTAGAACTAATAATAGTAATAACAATTCTAGCAATTCTTGCAACAATATGATTTATGAGCTTTCAAACATATACACTTGATGCTCGTGACTGAAAAAGAAAACGAGATTTATGAGTA
>JAQVPN010000062.1 GCA_028702055.1 Candidatus Altimarinota bacterium
GCTATAATATTAAATGATTGAAAAATATAATAAAATATTAAAAATATAAAAATTATGGCAATTTTAGGAAATAAATTTATTGATAAATCTTGAACTTTTGATAATAAAAAGTTTATAGAGCTTATGAAAAAAGCAAAAATAGCTGCAAGTAAAAAAACACCAAATAAGACATTTTCTTTTTGAAAAGAAATTGTTTTATTTAAAAGTGTTTCTAGAAAAGAATTGTGGCAATTTATAAACAAGCTTTCAAATTTTATAAATTCATGACTTGATATATCAACATCTCTTTGAATAATATCAAAACAAGTAGCAAACCCATATCTAAAATTTATTATATTAGATATGAAAACAAATATAAATTATGGTATTTCTATATCAGAAACTATGGATCAATATCCTAAAGTTTTTGATTCTTTAACATCAGCTCTTATTTCTGTTTGAGTAAAAACTGGTAGTTTGTGATTTATTTTAAAAGAACTTGAAGTGAAACTTATAGATGAAATTGAGTTAAAATCAAAAGTAAAATGAGCTATGATTTATCCCATAGTAGTTTTATCTCTTACTTTTGCTGTAGTAATTTTTATGATGGTTTTTATTGTTCCAAAAATAACAAAAGCATTTTGAGATACTTGAGTGCCATTACCATTTATGACACAATTGATGGTAAATATATCAAATTTTATTTCAGAAAAATGGTATATTATGATTTTAGCAATAGTTTTAATATATTTGTTATTTAAAATTATTAGAAAAACTTATCGTTGAGAAATAATTATATCAAATTTTTTGATGAGTATACCAATTGTATGACATGTAATAAAAATGTCTAATGTTGTATATTTTGTAAATTCTTTTGTTATTTTATTAAAATCTTGAGTTTTAGTTTTGGATGCACTTGAAACAACAAGTCGTGTTGTAACTGATATCAATTATAAAAGGGAAATAATTAGAATGAAAAATCAAGTTGAAATATGATTACCTATATCAAAAGCTATGTGATTAAATCAAGAATACGAATATGTAATTTATAATAATAAATGTTTTTCAGAAGAATTTGCTTATGTTATGAGTGTTTGAGAAGAAGCTTGAAATATAGTTGAATCACTTGAAAAAATATGAAATACTTATAATAATGAATTAAAAAGATATATTTGAAATTT
Source organism: Candidatus Altimarinota bacterium (assembly GCA_028702055.1). Classification (GTDB taxonomy): domain Bacteria; phylum Patescibacteriota; class Gracilibacteria; order BD1-5; family UBA6164; genus JAQVPN01. The sequence continues at coordinate 1,161 of JAQVPN010000062.1, forward strand.
GGCAACATTATTAGAACCGTTTATTATCATAATAATATGATTTATGGTTTGAGTTATTGTTATATCTATAATGCTACCATTCTTCCAAATGTGAAAAGTTATTAAAAAAATGTAGATTTAAAAAATCTACATTTTATTTTTTAACATATTTTTTGACTTTTTATGGATTATCTATATAATCATTTCGCTAATTTTGTATGGTGCTCGTAGTTCAGTTGGTTAGAATGCCAGATTGTGACTCTGGAGGTCGAGGGTTCGAACCCCTTCGAGCACCCCATTTTTGTGATTACTATGATGATTTACATTGTATGTTCACAAAAATTTATTTATTTTTTAATTTTTTAATTGCTTATGGCAACTAATGACATGACTCTTTTTGAAGAGTTATTAAGTCAAGCACCTGCAATTAACTATCCAAAAACTGGAGATATAGTTAATTGAACTGTTGTAAAGGTGGAAAAGAAAAATATACTTGTAAATGTTGCAAATCAATTTACAGGTCTTGTTGTTTCTAAAGAAATTGGTAATACTATTGATCTTACTACTTTAACTGAAGGTTCTAATATCGAAGTTATGGTTTTAGGTGATTCAGCTGAAAAAGGTTTATTAATTCTTTCATTAAAAAGAGCTAATCAAATCAGAAATATTACTAATCTTACTAAATACTTCACTTCTGAAGAAATTATTAAAGTTAGACCTACTGAAGCTAATAAATGAGGTTTACTTGTTGATATTGATGGTTTAAAATGATTTATACCTGTATCACAATTAACTCCTATTCATTATCCTAGAGTAGAAGGAGCTGATCCTGAAAAAATACTAGAACATTTAAATGGTTTAGTTGGTAAAGAATTTACTGTAAGAGTAATAAATGTAGACGAAGCGGGTAAAAAAATCATCTTCTCTGAAAAAGCTGCTATTTCTGAATGAAGAAAAAAAGCACTTGAAACATTGAAAGTATGAGATACTGTAGAATGAGTTGTAAGTGGTATATTAACATATTGATTATTCGTAACTTTTGACGGTTTAGAATGATTAGTTCATGTATCTGAAATAGATTGGGGACATGTAAATGATCCTTCAAAATTTGCAAAAGTTGGACAAAAAGTAAAAGTAAAAGTTATTGGACTTGATTCAGACAAGATTTCTCTATCTATAAAGAGATTACAAGAAAATCCTTGGGAAGTTCTTGCTAGAAAATATAAAATAAACGATATAATTAAAGCTCCAGTTTCTAGAATATCTCAATTCTGAGCATTCTTAGATTTAGAAGGAGGAATTCAAGGTCTTATACATTTATCTGAAATTTCTCATGGTGTTGTTAGAGACATAAGAGAATATATAAAAGTAGGACAAGATGTAGAAGCAAAAATCATAAATTTTGATCCTATTACTAAAAGAATAGGTTTATCTTTAAAAGCTTTAGTAGAAGCTCCAGCTAAAACTGAAGAAGTTGTTGAAGAAACAGCTGAAGCAAAAGAAAAAAAAGTAACTAAGAAAAAAGTTGCAAAAGAAGAAACTCCTAAAGTTGAAGAAATAACTGTTTCAAACGAAGGAATTAATTAATTTATTCAAAAAAGCTTTTTATCTGATTATACTTCCTGCTAAAATTTTTTGGTCACGGTATAAGATGACGATATTAAGTATTTATATTTTTAAGGATTAAAAAAAATGGAAAAGAAAGTTTTAAGTGAAATGTTTGATAATTTATTACATATTGGTAATAAATCTAATTATTGGAATCCAAAAGCTAAAGATTATATATATGCTTCAGTAAACGGAATACATGTAATAAATTTAGTAAAAACTGCTGAAAAATTAGCAAAAGTAAAAGCTGATTTAGAAGAAGCTACAAAAGCTTGAAAAAAAGTTTTAATAGTTGCTACTAAATTACAAGTTAAAGATGCTTTTGTTAAATTAGCTATTGATACTGGATCTTCATATGTTTCAGAAAAATGGGTACCATGACTTTTAACAAATTTCAAAACTATTAAAAAAAGAATAGCTACTTATTTAAAATTATTAGAAGATTCAAATTCTTGAGCTTTAGATATTTTAACTAAAAAAGAAAAAGCTGTTAAAATGCTTGAACTTGAAAAATTAGATAAATCATATAGATGATTAAAAGATTTAAAAGGTCTTCCTGATATAGTTTTTGTTGTAGATGGTGTTTTTGAAACACAAGCTTTAAAAGAAGCTAAAACATTAGGAATAACTTCTTATGAAATTATTAATACAAATTGAGATATAGATATGGCTTCAGATTTTATCGTAGCTAATACTAATTCTACAAAATCTATGGATTATTTAGCTGCTCAATTTACTTCATCAATCGTAAAATGAGTAAGAAAAGAAAATTCACAAGTTATTAAAAAAATGTGAGAATCAGATAATACTCCAAAAGTTACAACTTTTACAAAAAAAGTAGAAGTTAAAACTGAAGAAAAAGTAGAAGCTCCAAAAGCTAAAGCTCCTAAAAAAGAAAAAGTAGAAGTTGTTGCTGAACAAACTGAAGCTTAATTATAGATATTAAAAGAAAGCAAATTTTATTATTTTTAAGTAAATTTGCTTTCATTTACTTCTTTATAAAAAAATATGGAAAATCAAGATAATTCTAAATTAAATGATGATTTTGATATTATTGAAAACACATCATTTGATAAAAAAGAAGAAACAGAAAATACTAATAAAGACAGATTTAATTATGTTTTATCAAAAATTCCACTAATGTTCTTTTTATTATTATTTACTGATGTAAAAAGAAGTACTGATTTAGATAAACATATAAAACAATCTTTAGTATTATTTGTGATTTTTATTTTCTCAGTGATAATTTTAGCTTGATTTTTATCTTATTTGTTTTTTGTATGATATATAGCTTTAAGTTTTTACTTAGCTTATAATGCATATTATTTTAAATACATAGAACTTCCTTGAGAAAAACAAGTTATGGAAATTGTAGATAAATATATTATAAAAAAATAATTTTAATTTTTAACAAATTCTATATTATGGCAATAACTGCTGCACAAGTAAAAGAATTAAGAGATATCACTGGTATATCAATGATGGAGTGTAAAGAAGCTCTTACTTTGACAGATGGTGATATTGATAAAGCAATAGATGAACTTAGAAAAAAAGGTTTAGCTAAAGCAGCTAAAAAAGCTGATAGAGAAACTTCAGAATGAGCTATTAAAATACTTACTGAATGAGATAAAGCATATATTGTTTCTGTATCTTGTGAAACTGATTTCTTAGCAAATTCAGATAGATATAAAGTAATGCTTGATGCTACTATTGCATTTTTAAAAGCTAATGGAGAAGATTCTATTGCTCAAGCTCAAGAAATGATAAATAAAGATTTTGCTCTAGAAATGGGGGAAAATTTACAAGTTAAAATTTACAAAATTGTAACTGGTACTTCTTTTGGTGCTTATGTTCATTCAAATAGTAAATTAGCTGCATTAGTTGTTGCTGGAGTTGCTTACGATGAAGAAAAATTAAAACAAGTTGCTATGCATGTTACAGCTTCAAATCCAGACTTTTTAAAAGCTTCTGAAATTTCAGCTGATGTTATAGCTCATGAAAAAGCTATTCAATTAGATATGATGAAAGCTGATCCAAAAATGGCAGGAAAACCTGAAGAAGTTTTATTAAAAATTATTGAAGGTAAAATGTCTAAATTTGCATCAGAAGTTTCTCTTCTTGAACAAGCTTTTGTTATGAATCCAGATATTAAAGTAAAAGATTTTGTTTGAGAAAATACAATAACATCTTTTTACAGATTTAGTATATAATTAAAAAAAAGATAATTTTTGAAATACTTTGTATAATACGAATTAAGCCTTGTAAAAAGTATAAAAGATATTTCAAAAATTTTTCTTTTTTTAGCTCCATAGTTCATCGGTTAGAATTCAGGACTCCAAATCCTGCGAGCTGTGTTCGATTCACAGTGGGGCTGCCATATGTATCATAACCCGAAAGAGAAGTCAGAGATGGCTTCTCTTTCTTGTTTTTCGAGTTCGATTTTTTCTCTTCTAAAAAATTTTTTTCTAAATCAAATGTTAGAACTTTTCTATTAAATATTCATTTAAATAATGGTTTTAATTCAAAGTCTATAAGTTCTTTCTTATAAAAAATAATATACTCAAATATAGATCAAATAACTGCTCTTTTTTTTATGTCTCAAAACTCTAAAAAATCTTTTATTAATACTCTTGAATAATTAAGAATATCTTTAATCTTTCTACTATCTTCATTTATCTCTTCATTAGATGATGATATATTCAAACTTAATTTAGTTTTAATTTCATCTATTTTTAATTTTGTTTTTAATAATTCATCTTCTAATAAATTTTTAATACTATCATTAGATGATATATATACCTTAATAGTATCTTCTCTATATTTTTCAAGGCCTAATAATTCTTCGTTTAAATCTTTATTTAATTTTTCTTTTATTATTCATTTTTCTTTAAAACTATTTTTTATCAAACATTCTAAAAATTTTAATTCAGAATTATCAAAAATTAATTTTAATATTACATCACTAAATACTATTTTTCATATTATATTAGAACTTGTACTAATATTATCACATATGGTCTTATCATTATTAGTACAACGATAATAGATATATTTTTTATTGTTCTTTTTTATTTTTTTCTCAGATGTAAATAATCTTAAACTCTTGTATGTTTCAAT
>JAQVPN010000063.1 GCA_028702055.1 Candidatus Altimarinota bacterium
TGGTTAAAAGAATATCTGGTTTTAAATAAAGAAATAGATGAAGAAACATTTATCAAAAATTTATTAAAAATTATAAAGAAAATAGATAATACTTCAGAAATAAAATTTGATGAAACAGTAAAAATAGATTTTGAAAAAAATTATTTTGAAAAATTTAGAGATTTTGAAATAAGAGAAAATCAAAAAATCATGGCTACTTCAGTTATAGAATCACTAGAAAATAATAAAAAAATAATAATAGAAGCTCCAACATGAGTAGGAAAAACCTTTGCTTATTTATTACCAAGTATACTTTATTCAGTAAAATCTTGAGAAAAAGTATTTATTTCTACTTCTTCAAAAGCCCTTCAGGATCAAATTATTTATAAAGATTTAGATTTTTTTGCAAAAAATTTAGAAGTTCCATTTTCTTTTTGTAAATTGAAATGAAGAAGAAATTATATAAGTGTTTTTCAACTTTTTTCTACTTTACATCAAAATACTTTTTTAAGTTTAGATGAAGTTTGATTTTTTTCAAAAATTTTTTTATGGCTTTTTGATACAATAGATTGAGAATTAGATGAATTAAATTTTTATCCTGGAGAATTTAATCTTCTTAGACAAATAAGTGCTGATTCTAGTTTTGTTTTAAAAGAACAAAATCCTTATAAAAGTTATGAATTTATAATAAAAGCTAGAACAAAAGCTCAAAAATCAAATATTATTATTATTAATCATTCACTTTTGCTTAATGATTTAGTAAATGATAATGCTATTTTTTGAAATATTTCAAATCTAATAGTAGATGAAGCGCATAATTTAGAAGATACAGCTACTGATAGTTTTAAAAAAATAGTAAATACTAAGACTATTGAAGATAATCTATCATTTATTGAAAAAATCCAAGCAAAACCAAATAATTCTATAAAAGATTTTTATACTTTAAAAGATTCAATTCTTTTGAATTTTAATATGATATTTGAAAATTTTGAGAGTTATTTTTATAAATTACAATTTTGAAATCAAAATAGAGAATTTTTAATCCAAAAAGATTTTTTCAAAGATTTTTCAGATATAGAAATATTACTTAAAAATATAGAATCTAAATTTGAAAATTTATTTAAAAATGCACTAGATTTAGAAGATAAAGTTTTTGCTTCAATAGAAATGGAAATATCTATAATAAAAGAAATAATAGAATCACTCAAAATTATTTTAAATTCAGATGAAATTTCTAATTGAAAATATATAAAAGTTGTTTGATTGAATGATAGAAATTGATTTTATGTTTATCATACTTTACTTAATCCAGGAGATTATTTAAAAGAAAATCTTTGGTATAAATTGGATTCTTGTATATTAACAAGTGCAACTTTGAAAATATGAGAAGATTTTTCTTATATAGAAAAAATTTTAAGTTTAAAAGATATATTTTCTTCTTTATCACTAGAATCAGATTTTGATTATTCAAAACAAGCTTTGCTTTTTATTCCAAATAATTTGGGAAATATTAAATACAATAATACTAGTCAAATTTTATCATTTTTAGAAAAATTATTTAAAATAGTAAAATGAAGATCATTAGTTTTATTTACTTCTTATCAAACTATAAAAGATGCTTATGTTTGATTAAATAATCCACTTAAAAAAGAATGAATAAATATATATGCACAAAATATATGAGGTTCTAAGCATAAATTACTTGAACAATTTAAAAAATCTCGAGAATCATCACTTCTTTTTTGAACTGATAGTTTTTGGGAATGAGTTGATATTGCTTGAAAAGATTTAGAAACATTAATTATTTATAAATTTCCATTTCTACCACCAAATGATCCAATTTTTTTAGCTAGAAGTAAATTATTTGCAGATAGTTTTTCAGATTATTCTATTCCAAAGGCTATAATTAAATTAAAACAAGGATTTTGAAGACTTATAAGAACAAAAAATGACAAATGAATTGTTATACTTCTTGATAATAGAATTTTTTCAACAAATTGGTGAGAAAAGATGTTTTTAGCATTCCCAAAAAATTTAAATATTAAAATTTGAGACAATGAATCTTTCTTAAATTTATTAGAAAATAAAAAATGAGTTTAGTAAAGCTCATTTTTTTTGCAAATTAAGTATAAATATGTTAGAATTATTTTGTTTATTAAATTAATTTATATTTTATGGCTGAAAATGATATAAATGAATCAAATATTTTCAAAGAACTTTCTTGAGAACTTGATTTCTGAAATATACAAAATGTTGATAATAATTGAAATCTTGAAAAAAAGGATGCAAATTATTATATGAAATTATCGTCAAAAATTTTGATGTATGTAAATATAGGATTTTTTACATTATTATTGATTTTATTTTCATATATAAAGATAGAACAAAATGATACTTTACTGGAAAATTCTTATATAAATCCTATTTGTTATTTTTTACTTTGATGAGAAACTTCTTCATTAGTTTGAGATTGTTCTTCAGTTTCAGCATTATCAAATAAATATAACAATTCTATAAAAGATTTAAAAACTTCTGCCACAAATAAGATAATAGAAATTTCTTCACCATTATTTGCTATAAAGAATTTTACTTTATCAAAAGATGTTAAATTTATTATAGATAAAAATCAGACAAAAATAAAACCACTAGTTATTTTTGAAGAATTTGATAAAATAAAAAATGCTTTTACATCTCGAGATAAATGACAAATACAGTGTCAAAATATTTCTATGGATAATGATTTTAATTTTTCTATAAATTGTACAGCTTATACTTCAGATTGGAATACCAGTATTCCAACAGCAGAAGTTTGAAAAAAAGTTTCTTGAACAAGTATATCTTTAGCAGCTAATTTTATAAATTATTTAGAAAAAAATTCTACTAATTTTGAAATTATAAATAAACCAAAATCTTTTAGTATACAAAATTATTCTTGAAATTGATATTATACAAAAAAGACAGATTTTAATTTAACATTAAAATACAGAGATAATAATATAAATAACTTTTAATATTATGGATGCAACAACAAATAAAGAATTTAACTTAACAAAATATAGAGTAATAAATCAAATTATATTTTATTCTATTATTTTTATAGCTTTTCTTATTACTTTAATTTATTATGTTTTACCAAATATTTCAGAAATATCTTCTCAAAAAGATAAATTAAATGAAAATATTAATTATTTTAATAAGATAAGTAAATCTTGAATTAGTTTTTCTGATTTTAAAGAAACACAAAATAATGTTTCTATAAATGATTCTTATACTAAAAATCTAGTTAATACAATGGATTCTGATTTTTTTGTAAATAATTTTACAAATAATACTTGAGAAAATTATTTAAGCTTTTTAGATAATTTAAAACTTCAAACAGTAAAAGAATACACTTCACAAGAATTTATAACAAAGAAAAATGAACTTGATACACTTTTACCAGTTTATTCTGATTCTTCATCAGTTTTTATGGAAAATTTGATGGATGATTCAACATTTGTTAATAATATAGAAAATTTACTTGATAAATTTAATTTAGTAAGTTCTGATGCTATAAATCTTTGAAATATGATTTTAGTAGATTCAGATGAATGAAACACAAAAAAAATTAATAAAGATTTAACTGAATCTGAAATTTATTATTTTGATATACCTTTAAATGTAACTTGAACAAAAAAAGATGTTATCAATTTTATACATTATTTAGAAAATGTAGGTTCTATAAATATAAATTGAGAAAATATAATTCCATATAAAGATAATTTTATTTCACCAAATTTTTCTTATGATTGACAAATTGCAGAAATAGAAAAAATTGATATGGCAAATTATATAGATTCTGATAATTCAACAAGAATAAATTCACAAGATTCAATTAATTTTATAAAAAATACTCAATGACAAGAAAAATTTGATGTTTCTTTAACTGTAAGATTTTTTGTAAAATGATTAGCTTGATATAAAGTTCAAGAATTTGTAAAAAATACATATTCTGAATATAATAATTTATCAAAAAATGTTAATAAATTATTAAAAACAACAGACCAAAAAGATCCTAATTTATTGCAAATTTTTTCTAAATTAAATCAAGTAAAAAGATTTATAGAAACTATAAAAAATGATGTTGATGATTTAATGAAAAAGGCAAATAAAAAAGAAGATTTATGAAATACTTACAATAAAATGTATAAACTATCGCTTAATATAAAAAATGCGGAACAAATATATTTACAACAAGAAGAATCTTTAAAAACATTAAAAAGTAATCAAAAATAAATATATGAGTACATATAAAGAAATAATTGAAAATTTAAAAAATATTATATTTAAGTGAGATGATATTCAATCTATTTGTGATAATATAATTCTTTGAGCTGTAATTTGATCAGCTTCAGATATACATATAGAACCATTATCTTCTTTTGTTAGACTTAGATATAGAATAGATTGAGAATTAAGAGAAGTTTTAGAATATCAATCATTTTTACATAGTCAAATTATTGCTAGATTTAAAATAATGTCAGATTTAAAAATAGATGAATCTAGAATTCCACAAGATTGAAGAATATCTAAAACAATAGAACAAAAACCTCTAGATTTAAGAGTTTCTTCTTTGCCAACAGTTCATTGAGAAAAATTAGTTATGAGAATTGTTGATAAATCTAAAAAAATTCCAACTCTTGAACAATTATGAATAATTTGAAAAAACCTAGATTTGATAAATAAATGAATTAGTTTACCAAATTGAATAATTTTAACTTCTTGACCTACTTGATCAGGTAAATCTACAACACTTTATTCTTGTTTAACTATCTTAAATAAAGATGATGTAAATATTATGACTCTTGAAGATCCAGTTGAAAATCAAGTTGATTGAATTAATCAAAGTCAAGTTAGACCAGATATTTGATATTCATTTGCAAATTGACTTAGAACAGCTCTTAGACAAGATCCAGATATTATAATGGTTTGAGAAATAAGAGATAAAGAAACTGTTGAAATAGCAGTAGAAGCATCTCTTACATGACATTTAGTATTATCAACAATACATACAAATTCAGCTTCTGAAACTCTTACAAGAGTTATTCAAATGTGAGTTCAACCATTTTTAATTCCGGCATCATTTAATATAGTTATAGCACAAAGACTTATAAGAAGACTTTGTCCTCACTGTAAAAAAGAAATTTGAATAAATGATTTAGATAAAAATACTTTAACGGATATAAAAAATGCTTTATCTTTAACGGATAAAAATGAACTTATGTCTAGAGTTTGAGCTGATAAATTAAAAAATCCTACTTTTTATACTCATATTTGATGTGAACATTGTGATAATACTTGATACAAATGAAGAGTTTGATTATATGAAGTTTTAGAAATAACAGATTGAGTTAAACAAATGGTTCTTGATTGACAATCAGCTTTTGCTATAAATAAACAAGCTATAAAAGATTGAATGATTTCTCTTGAACAAGATTGAATAATGAAAGCTTTGAATTGAGATACTTCTATAGAAGAAGTTTATAGTGTAGCGAAAACACAAAACGGATAATTTTAATTTTATAATTGACTTATTATGTCAGATATATTAATTCTAGAAAATGAAAAAAATGATGTTATTGATTTTTCACAATCTTTTTGAGAAGAAAAGAGTTTTTTAGATAAAATAAATGATAAACTTATTTGAGCTCAAAAAATAAAAACAAGTGAAAAAGTTGTTATTTATAGACTTTTATCTACTATGGTTGATGCTTGAATATCTTTATTAAAAGCTGTTGCTATATTAGAAAAACAAGATAAAAATCCAGTCGTAAAAAATATTTTATCAAAATTTCAAGAAGAATTAAAATCATGAAAATCTCTTTCTATGTGTATGTCTATGTTT
>JAQVPN010000064.1 GCA_028702055.1 Candidatus Altimarinota bacterium
TTGAGCTCAAAAAATAAAAACAAGTGAAAAAGTTGTTATTTATAGACTTTTATCTACTATGGTTGATGCTTGAATATCTTTATTAAAAGCTGTTGCTATATTAGAAAAACAAGATAAAAATCCAGTTGTAAAAAATGTTTTATCAAAATTTCAAGAAGAATTAAAATCATGAAAATCACTTTCTATGTGTATGTCTATGTTTCCAGCATCATTTTGAGATTCAGAAATAGGAATGATAGAATCATGAGAAAAAACATGAAAATTAAATAAATCACTTGTTACATTGGCGGAACAAGTAGAAAAAATTGAAACTATAAATAATAAATTAAAATCTGCTTTGATGTACCCAGCTATGATTATAGTTGTAGTTATTTGAGTTATTTTTGTTATGATGACAATGGTTGTTCCAAAATTACTTGAAATTTTTGAAGACAAATCTAAATTACCAGCCTCAACTCAAATACTTATGTGAATATCAAATGCATTTACCTCTTATTGGTGGCTTATAATAATTGTAACTATAATGTCTCTTGTAACTTTATTTTTCTGGAAACAAACTCCAAATGGTAAATATAAATGGGATTTATTTATGCTAAAATTACCAATTTTTTGAGATATAATAGTAAAAATGATATTATCAAAATTTGCTAGAACTTTATCTTGATTACTTAGTTCTTGAATTTCTATTGTTGAAGCTTTAAGAATAACTTCTGAAGCTGTTTGAAATGAAGTTTATAAACAAAGAGTAATGCTTATAAGAGAAGATATAAGACAATGATTGAAAATATATGAATCTATGGAATGAGATAAACTTTTTCCAGATATGATGGTTCAAATGATACAAGTTTGAGAGCAAACAGCTAAACTTGATACTATAATTATAAAAATTGCTGACTTTTATGATGAACAAGTTGATAATAAGGTAGCTGTTATAAATAAGTTACTTGAACCAATAATAATTGTTACTTTAGCAATAATTGTTTGATTTATAGCAGTTGCTATAATGCAACCTATTATGAATTTAGCTGATACAGTAAGTAATAGTTAGTTTAAATATAAATAAATCAAAAATAATAAGTGTATTATACTTATTATTTTTTTTGTAAAAAAAATTGTTTTTAACTTAAATAGGGTTATATTCATTATCACTTATATAAATTTATAAAAAATATTATGAATACACAAATTTATCCAAAAAAAACAGAAGAAAATGAAGTTTTTATAAGAGAATGATTTTGGCATGATATAGAAGAAAGTCATGCAAAATATGCTCATATAATAATGATCGCAACAAAACCAGATATTATAAAACAAGCACCATTGTATATTGAGTTAAAATCTAGAGGAGAACTTGTTATTTTAGTTCATACTGGCCAACATTATGATTATAATTTGTCTAAATGAGTTTTAGCAGAATTTGGTATGAATGTAGATATAAACTTAAATATTTCTGGTCCTATTCATAAAAAATATTCTTTAATAGTTGAAAGACTTTGAAATTTCTTAGTTGAATTAAATGAAAAATATAAAAAAATACCAGTTCCTTATGTTCATTGAGATACATTGACTCGAGCAACTGCTGATAAAGCTGCTTTTTTAAATAAGTTTGCAGTAGTTCATGTTGAGGCTTGAATTAGAACTTTTACTCCTAAAAAAGATTTTTTTGTAGATTTATTCTATAATTTTGAAAATTGAAAATTTGATTGGAATGAATATTATAAAGCACTTCAAAATTTAGAAATTTATGAAAGAGGTAGTTTAGAACCATATCCAGAACAATTTGATACAAGAAGTATTGAAGGCTCAACTTGATATTTTGCTCGACCAGTTGAATTATATAGAGAAACATTAATAAAAGAATGATTTGATCCAGTAAAAATAGAAGTAGTTTGAAATACAGTAGTTGATGCTATAGAAATTTCAAAGAAAAAAATTCCACAATCAAAAGCTTTTGAGATATTTCCAAATATGAAATGAAAAGATTTTATATTTGTAACTATTCATAGAAGGGAAAATTGTGAAAAAAAAGAAAGATTTTTAACTCTTTTTTATGCATTAAAAAAACTTGTTCAAGATTGAGTTCCTGTTTGTTTCTTATGACTTTATGCTTCAGAATTTGCAATAGACAATTATTGACTTAGATGAGAACTTGATGAAATGATAGAAAAATATAAAGAAAACTTTGCTTATGGACCAGCTTTAGCTCATCATGCTGAAGTTATAGATATGATAAGTCAAGCTTGAGCTGTAGTAACAGATTCAGGTTCTATGCAAGAAGAAGCAAATATTGTTTGAACACCTTGTGTTACTTTGAGATTTGGTTCTGATAGAATTGAAACAGTTCTAGCTTGAGCAAATATTATTGCTCCACCAACTAATTCTAAATTAATAGCTGAAATCATTGCCGGAGCAATTTGAAATAAAAAGATGAAAAAAGAAAATATTTATTGAAATAATGTTTCATCTAAAATAGTTGATTGAGTTTTAAGAATGCTAAAAACTCATTGAAAATTGTTTTTACTTGATGATGAAAGATTATGACTTGAAAGATTTGTTGATTATAATATATAAAAATAAAAAAAGTTTAGCGAATGCTAAACTTTTTTTAATGTTTCTTTTATTTTATCCGCAAAATATTTCGCAGTTGGAACTAAATTATCATTTCCTAAATTTTCTAATCTATGAGTTTTTGCTACTTGATTTTGACTTTCTAAGTAAAGTCTTTGTCTTGGATTGAAATTTTGTTTTTCTATATCAAGCCAATCTGGAACCTTTATTTCTCTTAAACTTCTGTATTCAATAGTATTATTTGCTTCATCATGAAAAGTGAAATAATTTCAGTCACTTATAGTTTTTCATTTATCATCAACTATTTCTATATGTTTCATATCTTTTTCGAGTCCTGGAAAAGTGTCTAATTCTTTATTTTCAAAAAATTCAATTCTATTATTTTTTATAACTTCTCTTAAAATATCTCAAAGTTCTTCATATTTCATTTTTCATCTAAAACTTCTTTCAAACATTTTTACAAATTCTCTTTGTTCAGGATTATTTTTATCTAAATTATATTTATTAGCTAAAAAATATTCTATTGAAGTTTTTAAATCTTTTATTGCATCATCTTTGTTTTTTCTATCTGGTGTAGCAAGAGTCCAAACTCAGTCTAATTGTAATAAAAATGGGCTTTCTTCAGAATATTCTCTTTCAAGTTCTTCTTTTAAATCATCAAAAGAATTTCTACCAGCAACTCAAGTTCTTTGTAATTTATCAGCAGCTCATCAATCTCTAAGAGAGGTAAATGTATGAATTTTTTCTCATCATTTTGGATTTTTCATTTTTATAAGTTCTATAACTCAACTAGAAAGAAGAGTTAATTTTTGAGTTTCATTATTTTCTATTTCTTTTCAAAAAATAGTTTTAATTTCTCATTTTCTAAGTGAATTTATATCCAAAATACTAATATCTTTATTTTCTTCTAATCATTTAAGATTAGCTAATTGATTAGGATAACAAGTTAAAATGTTTTCACACATAGAAAACTTAAGTCCATTAAAAGAATCTTTTAAATTATAAACTCAATATATAATATCATTATTAAGTTTTAATAATTCTTCTCTTTGTTCTCTTGCAGATTTTATTCAATTACTTGAATTAAATGCATTTTTCATAAATAAAAAATTATAATAAAATAAATTATAAAACTATTTTACTATACTTCATTATTTTTTGCAAAAATCATACAATAATTAATATTTTTTATTTTGACTTATTTTTAAAAAAATCATTTGAAAAATAAATAATTTGAATATAATAAAAAATATTAAACATAAAGAGAGAGTGAAAGAGAATAGGCTCGTTATAATCACTCCAGCAACCTGATAATTTAAGGTGCTAAATCCTACCCTTTTAAAAAGGGAAAGATGTGAATTCTAAAAAACTTAGAAAATATTACTTTCCTTTTTTACAGGAGGAAAGTAATATTTTTTTATTTTCTAAATATTTATAATATGCAGTGACATTGAACAGATTTTAGTGAAAGATTTGCTTCAAAAACAAATGAAGCTAAAAAACTTGAAAAACCACAAAATGAAACTGAACCTTGAAATGTAGAAAATTCTACTAAATCTGAAGTGGTACTTTTAATTACTTTGAAAAAATAAACAAAAAAATAGCTTAATTTTTAAATTAAGCTATTTTTTTAAGATAGAATTATTTTTTAAAAATTTCAAATAAAATTTTCTTTATTTCTTTATCATACTTTTTTGGTTGTTCTACAAGTGCAGCATGTCAACCATCTTTTATTTCTATTAACTTTCAATTATTTTTTCATTGTAATACTTTTTGGGCATTTTCTTTTGGATTATTAAAAGTTGGATCGTTTGAAGAATAAATTGAAAAAGTTTTTATTTCATTATCTATATTTTCAGTACTAGGGAAAGAATAATCATTTTCAAGCATTTTTCAAAATCTATCCACTAATCAAGGTGTTAATCATAAAGAAGCAGCTTTTATATGTTTATTTAATATTGCTTTAGAAATTCATGTATTTGGATCAACCATATTTTTTGAAGCAAAATTTTCTAATTTTTTTGTTCAAATAGTTCATCTATCTGTTTTTCAAGCTAATCAAAGCAAAGGTTTAGCAACAAGAATTCAAAAAACTTTATTTGATACAACTTTTTTTAGTTTTCATACAGCTTCCATTCATGCTAAATTATTAAAATCAGCAACTCAAGAAATAGATATATTTCATTTTATTTTTGCTTTTATTTCTGGAGATAATTTTTCTATTAATTGTTTTGTAACAACATTTCAAAAACTAAGTCCAGCTAAAACTATTTCTTCAGCTCCAGAATTTTTTATATATTCTTCTATTTGTGATAAAACTTGTTCATTATTATATTCTTTTTTTGGCCAATCAAAAGAAACGAATTTAGCATCAAAATCTTTTGATACAATTTCTGGCATATTTCACCAAGCACTTTTTCCTCTATGAATAAGACTTCATAAAGCTAAAACTACTTTTTTTGAATCTTTATTTCATACTTCAGTAATTTTACATTTAGTATCAAATTCTCTTGGTCAAGCACCAGGAATTATTGAATTTCACATAATTATTAAAATTATTAAATAAATTTACTTTTTTATTTTATCATAAAAATTTTTCTTTTGCAAAAATTTGACAAATATATTTTTATAAGTATAAAACTTAAAATAAAGTAAAAAAATAAAACCGGAACATTCGTTCCGGTTTTATTTTTTTACTTTATTTTTTATCTAGGCATCCCATAAAAATCTAATCAAGTTGTATCAACCATAGATTGAGTTAAGAAATTTTTCTTTTTTCATTTTACAAAAAATCATCTTTCATCAATTATTCATTGTTCCATAAGAGATTTAGCATTTTTAGTTTCTAATTTCTTTTTTGGAAAAGCTTTTTTGTTTTCTAAATAATGAGTTCTAGCTTTATAAGATTGATTTTTTCTAGCTTGAGGATTTTCATTTCACATATATACTCGAAAAGCAGCTTTTTTACTTTTTGCTTGTTTTCTAGAAGCAGCTTGTTTTTTTACTATTCTTGAAGTAAGTCCATGACTATTTGCCATAATATTTAATATTTATGAAATTAAAAAAATTACGATTTAAGAACTAATAACTACAAATTATAAATTCGTAATTCGTAATTCTCAATTCGTAATTGAAATGGAGCGAGGGACCAGGTTTGAACTGGCACACCCAAGGGTTGAAGCCTTAGTACACTCACTCTTTTATGTTACCCTCGCTTATAAAGATTTCTAGTGCGAGAGGAATTATATAAAAAGAGGCAATTATGTCAAATTTTTTTA
>JAQVPN010000065.1 GCA_028702055.1 Candidatus Altimarinota bacterium
AATCACCTATGAAATTATCAATTTCTTCTTTTTTTGGAATATATTTTTTTACTAAATTATTTTCTTTTTCACTTAATTTTTCTCAATTATTTAATTTATCAATAATTCATCAAAAGAAATCATATTTTTGTCTTTTATAATCAGGTTTTATATCAAAAAAATTTAGAAAATCGAGATAATATTCAACTTCTCTTTTTGATTTATCCCAAAATATATATTTATTTAAAAATTTTCATTCTTTTCAAAGTCTATTAAATCAAAATCTATTTTTAAATCAGCTTATAAAAAACATAAAATTAAAAATAATATGTTTATCTAAAATTATAAGATAATCATATTTTTTGCTTATGGAAAACAAAAAAAATAAGAATTTTATAAATTTAAATAAATTTCATATATTAATTTTTGCAAAAAACTTTTCATCAAAATTAATAATATTATCTATAAATTTATTTCAAACAAGAATTTGAGAAACTTGGTTTCAACACATATAATCTATATTATACTTATTAGTCTCTCATAATTGTTTTACAAAAGGAGTTGTCATCAAAACATCTCATAATGCTCATATTTTAAATATTAGTATTTTTTTCATTTTAATAAATTTTAAATCATTTATCTAAATAATTTTGAACATAATCCTTTACTCATTCTTCTAAAGTGTAAAAATTTTCTTTGTATCAAACTTCTCTTAATTTACTCATATCACTTTCTGTGAAATATTGATATTTTTCTTTTAATCATTCTGGCATATCAATATATTCAATATTATTATCTTTAGATAATGCACTAAATGTAGCTATTGCTAAATCCTTAAAAGTTCTAGCAACTCAAGTTCAAACATTATATATTCAGCTTATATTTCTATTTTCTATAAAAAAATCAATAACTTTAATTATATCTAATATATATATAAAATCTCTTTTTTGTTCTCAATCTAGAAATCATTCTTTATATGATTTGAAAAGTTTTATAATTCAATCTTTTTTTATTTGATTAAAACCATGAAAAACTACTGATGACATTGTTCATTTAAAATATTCATTAGGTCAATATACATTAAAAAATTTTAATCAAACGACTTGTCAGTTTAGACTATTAAAATCATTGGTATCTCTAATTATGTATTTATCAAGTAAATGTTTTGAATATCAATACATATTTAATGGCTCCAAATCATAATTTCTATCATCATATCATTTATCTCAGTTTCAATAAGTTGCAGCAGATGAGGCATAAATAAAACTTGCTCATACTTTTTGAGATTCTTTGAAGAGTGTGTATGTATATTTAGTATTATTATTCATTAATTTATTAGAATCCTTTTCGGTAGTTGCACTTATTGCTCACATATGTATTATAATATCATCTTTTTCAAGTTTAAATTTACCTGTTTCAAGTAAATTTAAAAATAAATCTTTATCGAAATAGTCTAAATAGTCTTTATTTACTAAATTTTTCCATTTTTCAGATTCATCAAGTTCATCAACTACATAAATATTTTTAATTCATTTTTTGTTTAGTGCTCATATAATTACATTTCATATAAATCAAACTCATCAAGTTATTATATATTTCATATATTTTAAAAATTAAATTATAAAGTAATATTTTTATAGACATCGTCTACACTTATTCTATTTATTATATCTTTGCTACATTTTTCAAATTTTCATAAATGAACATTTATATATGCTGTTCAATCTCATTTATATAAATTTATATTTTTATTTAAGGGATATGCTCAAAATCTACTAGGTAAATTTGGTCAAAATAATCAAATAGTTTTTGTTCACATAGATGCTGATAAATGCATTGGTCAAGTATCATTTGATATCATCAAATTAACTTTTTCTAATAAATAAGCAAATTCAAATAAATTAAAATTTCAACATATATTTATAAGATTTTTATTATTTTGAAAACTATTTGATATTTCAGAAATAGACTCTTCTTCAAATTTTGTTCAAGATAATAATATTATTGTATCAGAATTATTTGCTAATATTTTTTGTATTAAATTTATCCAATTTTTGTTACTCCAAAATCTTTCAGCTGAAGTTTCTGCTCATCAAGCATGAATACAAATTATTTTTTTTCAATTATAATTTTTTAAAAAATTGTCTACTTTAAGTTTATCTTTATCTAAATAGATTAATTTTTCCATTTTTTCTGGAATTTTGTATTTTATTCATAATTTAGATATTAAATCTAAACTAGTTAATATACTATGTTGTTCTCCATTATATTTTACAGATAAATTATAGCTTAATCATCTAACTTTTAAATTTGAGAATCAAATTCAAATTTTCCCAAGCCAAATAGATAATAACCCGGATAATTTAAAATATTCTTCAGTATCTATAATAATATCATATTTTTTGAAAGATAATATGATATTTAAAAAATCTTTTAAATTGAATATATTATAGATATTTTTAAAATATTCTTGATTTTTAAAAACTGAAATATTCCTATTTGTAGCTAATAAATCAAATTCTACATTTTTTCAATAATATTCTTCTAATTGTTTTATCATAGGAAATGATAAAAGACTACTTCATAAAGCCCATAATCTGATTATTAAAATTTTTTTAGGATTTTTTACTAATTCATTTTTTCTAAAAATATATAAATATTTAAATACAAAAAATATTAATATCAAAAATCAAAAAAAATATTTATCTATATATCTTAATATTTTTATATTCATAAATTTTAATTAAATAATTCTTTTTTTGTTACTTTTTCAGTTCCAAGTTTTCATACTACTATTCAACTAGCTTTATTTCATAAAATAATACTATTTTCTAAACTATATCAAGTTAGTAATCAAGATGCAATTGCTGAAATAAAAGTATCTCAGGCTCAAGTAACATCATAAACTTGTCTTGCCTCAGTTTTTAGATGAGTTATTTTTCAATTTAATTCTATTAAACTCGCTCAATTAGATCATCTTGTGATTACTAAATTAGATTTTTTATTTTTTGCTAAATTTAGTCAATAGTTTTCAATATTTTCATCTGTATTATCAATATTTACTCAAATTATTTCAGAAAATTCTTTGAAATTTGGTTTTAACAAAAAAACATCTTCTATAAAAGAATAATGATTTGGTTTTGAATCGATTAATATTTTTATATTTTTGTCTTTTGAAATAATTTGTATTTGTTTGAATAATTCTTCATTAAATACTCATTTATTATAATCAGAAATTATTATTATTTCATAATTGTTAGATTTTATTTGATTTATAATTTTTTCTATGTCATTTTTTCATAAATTTATTTTTTCTTCATAATCTACTCTAAGCATTTGTTGATTATAAGTATTTTCTATAAATCTTTGTTTTGTAATTGTTTTAAAATTTGAATTTAGGTTAAAGAAATTTATATTGTTTTCTTTTAATAAATTTTTAAAAGTTTCTCAATTTAAATCATTTCATATAGTTCATAATAAATCACAATTTCAATTTAAACTTGATATATTAGCAGCTACATTAGCAGCTCATCAAAGTTTAAAATCTTCTTTTATTATATTTAATAAAGGATTTGGTCATTCTGGATTCAACCTTTTTACTTCTCAGTAAGAAAATTTATCAAGCATAACATCTCATATAACAAGAACTTTAGACATAAATTATTTATAAGTATTTAAAATTTTTTTTACAATATTTGTTGTACTATAATCTCATAAAACTGGAACAGTTAGAACTTTTCATCAGTTATCAGTAATTTCTTTATATCAAACTATTTTTTCTAAATCATAATCTCATCATTTTACTAGAACATCTGGAAGTAACTCTTTCAAAGCATCTAATGGAGTTTCATCATTATATATGTAAATATAATCAATATATGAAATTGCATCAAGCATTAATGATCTAAATTTCTCATCATTTATAGGTCTTCATGGTTTTTCTGACCAATAAGGTGATTCATTTCAATTAAGTCATACAATAACGATATCTCATAATTTTTTACATTCTTTGAACGTTTCTATGTGTCATGGATGAATTATATCAAAACATCAGTTAGTCCATACGATTTTTTTTCATTCACTTTTTAATTTATTTATTTCATTTTTTAGCAAATCTAAATCTTTATATATCATATTATATTTTTTTATATTTTAAACACTCTATTTATAGCAAAAAACTTGATAAAATCAAACTTATTCTATAAAATATAGAATTTTTTACAAAAATATGACATTTATAAAATTTCTTTCCAATTTTCCATTATTTTATCACATTTAAAACATTTACTTCTTTCTAATCATTTTATTTTGTAATTTTTTCTTAAATTTTCATCTAAATATATCTTTTCCATAGCTTCAAAACAAATATATTCATTACTTGTTGGTATTAAAATACCATATTCTTCTAAACTTATTTTTTTTACTTCATCAAAATTATTTATATTTTTTCTTAAAATTTCTTTTGGTCAAGTTTTACAATCAGTTGATATTATTGGAATTCATAAGACTAAACTTTCAAGTAATACTCATGGAAGTCACTCTGTTAAACTAGTAAGAATAAAACAATCAGATTTTTTTAAAAATTTATAAGGATTTTTATGATTTCATAAAAAGTGAATATCATTTTTTGAATATAATGTTTCTTTTTGTTTATTAAGTGTTTCTTTTAAAGGTCAATCTCATAATATAATAAGTTGTGAATTTTTATATTTTTGATTAAATATTTCAAATGAGTTTAGTAAAAACTTTTGATTTTTTTCTGGAGATAGTCTAGCAATGTTTATAAAAGTAATTTTTTTATTTTTATATAATTCAGAATATTCTCATAAATCTTCATTTTTTAATAAATTAATGTTTTCTATATCAACAGGGTTATATATAGTTTTTATATTATTTCTTTGAATATTATAGTTTTTTATTAAATTTTGTTCTTCTTCTTTTACTATTGTAACTATTTTATCAGCTTTTTTGTATATTAATTTAATAATTATTTTTTGAAATTTATTTAATGCTTCTATTGCAGAATGTACCTGCATAAAGATTTTTGATGGATTATTAAAAATAATTTTACTAATTATATTATGAAAATTGCTTTCTTCTCAATGAGAAAAAGAAATATAAATATCATTATTCCTACAAAAATTAGATATTTTATATGATATCTTAAAAAAATTAAATATTTCTATAAGATAATTATTTGATTTTTTTTCATTTAAACAAAATTCTTCTCATTTGAAATCAAACTTATCATTACTATTATAAAAAGTAAGATATTTTATATTATATCAAATATTAATAAAATTATTTCAAAGTATTGTTGCTATTTTTTCTGTTCACCTAGAACGATTAAGTGTATATAAAATAATTAAAATATTTTTTTGTTTCATATTTTTTGGCTTTATTAAATTAAAAAATAATACTAGATTTTTTCTAGTATTATTTTCTTCTAATATCATTTATTCTTTTCGTAATATTGTTTTTTTGTTAAGTATAAATCGTCTTCTATAAGTTTTCTATTTTTTGCTATTAAATCTCAAATTATACCAAGAGCATAAAATTGTATAGCTATCATCAGGAAAACTCCAGAAATTATAAGAGATTGAATTTTTCAAGTTCCTATA
>JAQVPN010000066.1 GCA_028702055.1 Candidatus Altimarinota bacterium
TGTCTAATCCAGATTTATTTGATTTGAATATAAAAAAAGCTGAGAAAATAGCACTAGAAATTAAAAATAAAAAATTATTTTTGAATGATGTTGATAAAATAATTGATGATATTTCTACAGCAAAAAAACAATTTGATTGACTTGAAAGTTTTGAAAGTACAACTTCAAATTTAATTTATAGAACAGAAGAAAAATGATTTATAAAAATTTTAGAATTAAATAATAAAAAATATATTTTAAATTCTGATTTTATACTTTGACCAATTGTTTCTGGACAAAAACCTGTTAAATATGCTTTTGATAAATTAGAAGATGATTCTTTTATAGATTGAAAAGTATTATGAGATAAATTAATTCTTTTAACAAAAAATACAAAAATAGTAAGTTTTGATAAAAATAAAGAATTTAAATTTGTAAATGTTTTAGGTCAAGATAAATGGGAATCTTCAAATATAATTGAAACTTTTTGAACAAATATATATTTAGTAGATAAAGATAAAAATCAAATTTTAAAACATAAAGTTGCTATAAATTGATATAGTATATGACAATGATTTTTGGAAGATGCTGATTTAAAAAATATTTGGAAAATAGCAACAATAGCAATAGATTGATGAGTTTATATATTAAAAAATGATTTATCTTTAGTAAAATTATTTACTTCTCCAAAATATAAAATAGAAAATATTGTTTTGAATAAATTACCTAAAAATTATACTTCAATGAATCCTACAAATGCTAGTATAGTAACAAAAGATAATTTGAATTATATTTATATGCTTATAAATAAAACAATTTTTGTTTTTGAACCTAGTTCAAAAAGATATCAAGATGTAAAAAGTCTAACATATATATGACAAATTGAATGAAAAAAATCACCAATATTATCTATGAATATAGAACATGATTGAGAAATAAATATATTAAATGAAACTTGAATATATAAATTATCATTTGATGTTTCAGATTGAAAATTGATGTTAAAATAATCTTAAAAAAATAACAAATACCTTAAATTTATATTAAATAATTTAAGGTATTTTTTTATTTTCAAGTAAAGAAAATAAAAGTTTTTAACATCAATTTTTAAATCAAATTGAAAAAGATTTTTAGTTTAATATAATTGTTCTAAGCTTTAATAAGCAAAAATAAATAAAAAACCAAAATAATCTTATTAATAAAATAATAAGCTAGTACAATTATTTTGAACAACCTTTAATTTTTTAATATATATTATATATATGAGCTTTGATAATATAATCACTTCTATAGATATTGGTGGATCAAAGATTAAAACAGTTATTTGAAGATTTGATGAAAATGATAAAAATAACTTTGCTGTTTTATGAGTTTGAGTAGTATCTTCTAATGCTATGAGAAAATGAAATATTCTGGATATGGATGAATTTAAACAAAATTTAGATAAATCTTTAGAAGAAGCAGAAAGAATGGCTTGAGAACAAGTTGCTGGAGCATATGTTTCATTTAATTCTTCATCAATTGAAGTAGTAAACAATAAATGAATTATAGCAATTTCAGGTGATGAAATTAAAAATGATGATGTAATAAGAGTTCTAGATATGGCTAGAAATTGAGTAGAATTACCAAACAGAGAAATTTTAAAAGTAATTCCAGATTGTTTTACTGTAGATTTAGAAGAATGAATAAAAAGTCCTGTTTGAATGACTGCTAGAAAATTAGAAGTTAAAGCAAATATTTTTTCTATATGATCTAATGTTTTAAATAATATTAAAAAAGCTATAAGTGATGTATGAATTGAAGTTCTTGATATTTATCCAAATATACTTCGAGCTTCAGAATGAGTACTTACAAAAAGACAAAAAGAATTATGAGTTGTTTGTATAGATATTTGATCTTCTACAACTTGAATAACAGTTTTTGAAGAATGAACTTTAAAATTTGCTTCAATTATACCTTTTGGTTGAGATAGTGTAACAAATGATGTAGCATTATGAGTAAGAACTTCAATTGATACTGCTGAAAAATTAAAATTAGAATTTGGTGCATTAAATTTAGATAAAGATGAATCAATAAAAGATGTAGAAATAGATTTAGCAAAGCTTACAAATAATATTGAAGAATGAAATGTTTCAAAAAAATATCTTAGTCAAATAATAACTGCTAGATATGAAGAAATAATTTATCTAGTAAAAGATGAACTTAAGAAAATTTGAAGAGATGGTATGTTGCCAGAATGAGCTGTAATAGTATGATGAGCAGCAAAAATGAAATGATTAGTAGAAATGACTAAAGAACTTCTTAGATTACCTACTATAGTATGATTACCTACTGAAAAAGAAGCTATTTCATGAACATTCATATCAGATCCATCATTTGCTTCAGTTATATGAACTATGATTCTAGCAAATAAACATTCTATGGAACATACATGAATAAATATAAATATATGAAATATATTTTGATCTATAGTAAAGGTCTTTAAAAAAATAATGCCTTAAAAATTTAATAAAAACTTGTCTTTTATTTTCAAAATATAAAAATTCATTCATCGTAGCTTTCTACGACTCACTAAAATTTTATAATTTTTCAAATAAAATACTTCGCTTTTCTTAAATTTTAATTTATAATTTTAATTTATAATTTTTACAAAAACTTATGGTAGTAAAAAAAGATGATAGACTAAAAAGTCTTTTCACAACTGGTTATATCTCAAGTAATGGTCCTGAAGAAGTAAACATGAGCACTTTTATATCTCCTGTTGCTAAAATAAAAGTAGTATGAGTTGGTTGAGGTTGATCTAATGCTGTTAATAGAATGATTGAAACTTGATTAGAATGAGTAGATTTCATAGCAATTAACACTGATGCACAAGCTTTATTTGGATCAAATTCTCCAAAAAAAATTCACATTGGTAGAGCTGTAACTAAATGACTTTGAGCTGGTTCAAATCCAGATTTATGAAAAAAAGCAGCTGAAGAATCAATAGAAGAATTAAAAGCTGCTTTAGAATGAGCTGATATGGTATTTATAACTTGTGGACTTGGTGGTGGAACTGGTACTTGAGCTTCTCCTATAGTTGCTGAAGTTGCTAGAGAATTATGAGCTTTAACTGTTTGAGTAGTTACAAAACCATTTTCTTTTGAATGAAAAAGAAGAATGGAACAAGCTACTGATGGTTTTGATAAATTATCTGATAAAGTAGATGCTTTAATAACAATCCCAAATGATAAAATCCTATCTATGATAGATAAAAGAACTCCTTATATGGATGCATTATCTATAATAGATGAAGTGTTAAATCAATGAGTAAAATGAATTTCTGATTTAATAATAAATCCAGGTGATGTAAACTTAGATTTTGCTGATATTAAATCTGTTATGAGTAATGCTTGATCTGCATTAATAGGTATCTGATATGGTTCTTGAGATAATAGAGCTGTTGAAGCTGCTAGATCTGCAATAGATAGTCCTTTACTTGAACTTTCTATAGCTTGAGCTAAATGATTAATAGTAAATATTACTTGAGGAACTGATTTATCAATGTATGAAATAGATGAAGCAGTAAAAATAATAACTGATTCAGTTGATGAAAATGCAAATATAAAAGTTGGTACTTCTATAGATGAACATTATACTGGTGAAATAAAAATTACAGTAGTTGCTACTTGATTTGATGAAAATACTAATAAAAAATTTGTAGAAACTGGATCTAGTATGAGAAATACTCCATTTGGTAAAAAACCTATAAATGATGTAAAACCTATAAGTGTTCCAACTCAATCAAAACCAGTTAATAATAATCCTTGAGAAGATTATGATGTTCCTGCTTTTTTAAGAAAAAAAATATAATAATATAAAATAAAAAAACTCAATTTTAATATAATTGAGTTTTTTTATTGACTTTACTCGAGATAATCTATAATGATAGATAGCTTTTATAAAAAAGCTAAATTTATTTCTTCACTATTTTTTATGGGAAATTCTCTTTTCATAGGATCACTTTTGTGACCATTAATGTTAGTGTTATGAATTAGTTTAGTAATTAATACAGAACTTTATCTGAAAATGATAAAAGATTTGTTAAAAGAACCTATTGCATTATTTGTTTCTGCAATGCGATGATTTGTTATTGGTTTAATTATGATTCAAAATCATAATATATGGCAAATGAGTTGGATAACAATTATAAGTGTTTTCTGACGGATTATTTTTATAAAATCTATCGCGATTTTACTTCGGCCAACAGTTTTCAATAACTTTGCACAAAAATGTAAATTTTCAAATAAAATAATACAAGTAGCTTGAATAATTTATGCTTTAATTTGAGCATTTATTATATTTAAAGTAATAATGTAAACTCAAATAAAACAAAAAAATCCAAAATTTTGGATTTTTTTGTTTTATTTGAGAATATTAAAATCATTTTTTTCTTCTTCTATCTGCTTTTACTACTTTTTTATTATCATATTGTTTTCTTTGAGGTTTTTCTTTAATTTGATTTTTATCTTTAGAATTTATTTTTCATTTTGAAAATTTTTCATTTTTTTCTTCAACTTTTTTTCATTTTCCTACTTTATTTGGATCAAAAGATTTTCATAAATATGGATTTCGTGAATAATTTTTCTTCGGTTTTTTAGTTTTTTTAGCACTAGATTTTCTTATAGTTTGTACAAATTCTGATTTTTGTATTATTTCAGATTTATATGTTTCATCTGTTATTACTTTAATTTTTTTTCAAATAAGTTTTTCTATAGCTTCAAAATTAGATTTTTCATCTTCTGCACACATAGAAATAGCAAGTCAGCCTTTTCATGCTCTAGCAGTTCTTCAAATACGATGTATATAATCCTCTGGATCTGATGGAATATTATAATTTATAACACAAGATAAATCATTAATATCAATTCATCTTGAAGCTAAATCGGTTCAAACTAAAACTTTTATTTTTCCTGTTTTTAAAGCTTGAATAGAATTTTGTCTAGCATTTTGAGATTTATCTTTATGAATATTATCACATTTTATATTTACTGATTTTACATAACTCATAATATAATCTGTATCTTCTCTAGTTTTAACAAAAACTATTATAGATTTCAAATCTGTTCTTTTTATTATTTGTTGTAAAAGTTGTCTTTTATTAGCTGTTTTTAAAAAATATACTTCTTGGTTTGCTAGTTCTACAGTTTTTGAATTTCATTTTATAGTTATTATTTCAGGTGTTTTAAGAATAGAATTTGCTAATTCTTTTATAGTTTGTGGAATAGTTCGAGAAAAGAAAAATATTTGTTTTTCTTGAGGCATTCTTTTCAATATTTTTTTTACATCAGGGAAAAATCATAAATCAAGCATTCTATCTGCTTCATCAATAGTAAGTATTTCTACATAAGATAATTTAACAACTCATTGACTGATTAAATCTTCTAATCTACCTGGAGTCGCAATTAAAATATCTACTCATTTTTCTATGGCTTTAATTTGATGAAAATCATTTACTCAACCATAAATACAAGTATATTTTAAGTTAACATTTGTAGCATATGGAGCAAAAACTTCTCATATTTGCATAACGAGTTC
>JAQVPN010000067.1 GCA_028702055.1 Candidatus Altimarinota bacterium
TAAAATATTATTTATTATTTCATCATCTAAATTTTCTCTTAAATTAAATTCAAAATTTGAAGAAAAATCCATTTTTTCCTTAAAAAATTCTAACTCATCAAAACTATAAGTGAAACTGGCAATTAAATTTGTTTTATCAAAACTAAATCATTCGAAATAAAAAGTATCAAATTTATTCATTTATTTTTAGTATTTTATATTTAATATTTACAAAAAGCATTCTATAAATAAAATAAAAAAAGTAAAATTAAATAAGGAAATAAAATATGTTAGAAAACTATAAAAATAAGAAAATTGCTGTTATTTGATATGGAAAAGAAGGAAAATCTACCATAGATTTTTTAATAAAAAATAATATAGATATTGAAAATATTTATCTACTAGATTGAAAAAATGATTTAATTCTAGAAGAAAAACACAATTGAATAAATACTGTTTTTTGAAACAAATATTTAGATAATCTAGATTTTTTTGATATTATAATCAAAAGTCCTTGAACTTCTTATTACAATGAAAAAATATTTGCAGTAAAAGAAAAACTTAGTTCTGGGATGCAAATATTTTTTGAAAATTATAAATGAAAAGTTATTTGTATAACTGGAACAAAAGGGAAATCAACTACTTCAAGTTTAGTTTATGAAATACTTAAAAAAGCATGATTTAATACGATTTTTTTATGAAATATATGAAATCCTGTTTTATCTAGTTTAGATTTTTCGGCTAATTATGATTTTGTAGTTTTAGAAATGTCTTCATATATGCTTGAATGATTAAAAAAAGAAAATTTTATAAGTGTTTTATGAAATATTTATCCAGATCATCTTGATTGGCATAAAAATTTTGAAAATTATTCAAATGCAAAAATAAACATACTTAATTGAAGTGAAATAAATCTAGTTTTTGATGAAACTGATGATAAATTTCAATTAGAAAAAAAATATAAAAATATTAAAACTTTTTGAAAAAATTGATATTATAAATTTGTTAAAAATAATTTTTATATAAATAATAAAATAATTTTTGATGACAGGGAAATAAAGCTTATATGAGAACATAATAGATATAATATACTTGTTTCACTTCGAATTTGTGATATTGTTTGAATAGATTTTTTACTATTAAAAGAATTAATAAAAGAATTTAATCCACTTCCACATAGAATGGAATTTATTTGAACTTTCAAATGAATAGAATTTTACGATGATGCTATTTCTACAACTCCAGAATCAACAATTGCATCATTAAATACATTTAAGGAAAAAATTTGAACAATATTTTTATGATGATTAGATAGATGATATGAATTTCAAAGTCTTATAAAAAAATTAGAAGAATTTAATATAAAAAATATCGTTTTATTTCCAGATTCATGAAAAAAAATTAAACAATTACTCGATAAAACTTATAATTTTATAGAAACATCTGATATGGAAGAAGCTGTAGATTTTGCTTATAAATACACAGAAACGGGGAAGATTTGTTTACTTTCTTGCGCTTCACCAAGTTATAGTATTTGGAAAAATTTCGAAGAAAAATGAGACCTGTTTAAAAAAATAGTACAATCATATAAATAAAGAAAAAGCCCGCCGATTAAAAATCGGACGGGTTTTATATTTTTAAACAGCATCATTAAAGCGAGAAAGTTTATTCTGCCTAATAATATCTGTTATTTTTTTAGCATACTCATCATCTCCTACAACATAGGTTCCAACGAGTTCATTTACTAAAGCTTTTGAATCATCTTCTCCATTAATAATTTTTTTCTGGATTAGATAATAGGCCTCATTTTTTGCCAAATTCTCTAAAGTCTCCACAAAACATTCTTTAGGATCTTTAAATTTTCTATAGGAAATTTTTGAATCTTTAGACTTAGTCATTCCTACAAAATTATTATCTTTACGAGCCTTTTTACTTGTTCCATAAGCACTCTCAAGAGCAGCTACAGCCAAAAGTAAATCCTGAGGGAAATTCAATGCAACTTCTTTAGCCCTTTGAGATATATCATCATTTTGGGCAATTTCTTTTTTAGCCTCCAATACATAATCATTTGTTACATTGAAGAATGCTAACTTATTTGATTTATTTACATTTGCATGTAAACAATCTACAAAAATAAGCAGCAGAAGAGCCACTAAAATACTCCGGTTCATTACTAAATACCTCCTGTAATTTGGTTTTTATTTTTCACTAAAAAGATTTTAGCATTTATGAGTATATTAAAAAATTTCAATTTATGAAATTATTTTTATTATTTTTAATATTATAGGGGAATAAATATTAAATTAATCTAGGTTAACATAATATAACTTATGTTATGTATTTATTCGTGAATTAAGTAAATACTTAATAATTGTTAAAAAATCCAAATATTAATTATAATTGTTTTTATTTTTATTTTTTATGTTTTATTAGATTATTTATTTAAAGTTAAATTAATGTTAATTTAATAAAAAAATTACTTTTTTATTAAAAATAGGTATTTATTTAATTTATTTTACGATAACTTGTTAATAAAATTATAAATAATGCCCTTAAATCGCAAAATTTTGAGTTTTTAATAAAAATGGCTTATATAAGCCATTTTTATTAATTAGTAATTTCATTAGGAAATTTTGTTTTTAAAAATTTATAAATTACTCAATAAACTAGAGGTTTTATTTCATTTTCATAAATATATTCGAATATTTTTTTTCTTTCTAAAAAATCACCATGACTAATATTTTTAAATTTTTGTAATTTTTCATAATCATTACTATCTCAATTTAATAATAGTAATAATCAAGCTTTTTCTCAAAAATGAGTAGCTAACCAATTGTGATTTAACCTGTTTATATTTTCATGATTTTGAGAATACGAATTTATTGTTAAAATTCAAGCATGCAATGGTTCCATTAAATTATATTGTCATGAAACAAAAGTTCACATAATTTTTTTAGAATTATATATAGCATTTAAATATTGAGTAGAATTTTTAATTCTATTTGTTTGAAAAATAGGATCACCTAA
Organism: Candidatus Altimarinota bacterium; assembly: GCA_028702055.1. Classification (GTDB taxonomy): domain Bacteria; phylum Patescibacteriota; class Gracilibacteria; order BD1-5; family UBA6164; genus JAQVPN01. The sequence continues at coordinate 3,007 of JAQVPN010000067.1, forward strand.
ATTTCATTTTTCTAAAATAATTCGTTCACTATTAAATAAACACAAATCATCAGATACAAATAAATTTGATCTATTAGGTAAAATAGAATCTATTAATTTTATTTTTTCTTTATCTGGTTCAGATTTTAATAATTTTAATATAGATAAATTTAGTTTTTTATTATTTCAATCTAAGTAAAATTTTTGTATATCTATATATATTTCATTAGTTCATCTTCTATATTCAAATCCATCATCATCTTTGAAAATTATTTCTGTTCTAGGTAAAATTTCTTTTAATTTTTTATGAAAACTATTATGATATGGATTTTTTATAGATAATTCAGGAAAAGTTAATATTTTTATTTTTCATATAACTTTTTCATTGAATTCTTGTTCAGAAATAGATATGTTTCGTAATTCATCATCAAGTAAATTTTTACTTCTATCTGATTTTGTTAAGATATTTGCAACATTAAAATTTGTTTGATTTATTTGTTCTCAAGTTGGAGCTCCTTTTTGAAAATCATTATCTTCTAAAAGTTTTAATTTTATAATTCAAGTTTCATCTGGTGACATTTTTTTATAAGTTATTAGTAGAATTTCCTTTATTATATCATAATGTAAAATATATGTCTATTTTTTGATGTTTTCTAAAAAAGTAACTATATCTTCCCTTACTGATAAGCTATTTATAGGTTTTTCTACAAAAGATAATTGTATATGAATATTTTCTTTTTCATAATTAAATCTCAATTTATATTTATATCATATAAATGTTTTATAATTTCAAACTGTATCTACATTTTTTAATTCAAATTTAGTATCTAAATATTTTATAAATTTCTTTTTAAAATCATTATATTCTATTCAAAATATTTCTTTTGAATAATAAATATCTAAAACTTCTTTTTTATAATTATTTATTTTTATTTCTTCTTTTTTTATAATTTCAAGAATGAACTTAGAATTTGGAAAAACATAAAATTGTCAATTGTGTTCCCCGTTTTCATCTTTTCATATAGCTCAAACAAAGAAAGGTTTTATATAAATTATTTCACCCATATTATCTCAAACCATTATAACATCTCAAATTTTATAATTTGTTACTACAAAGAAAAATCAAAGAAATGATAAAATAGCTTCTTTAAATGTTATAATAATCGCTCAAGCAGCAATTGCAAAAAATGAAAAAGTTTGAGGACTTTTATATAAGACTATAATAAAAACTAATGCTATCATTACAACAATTCTAATCAAATCTATTATTTGAATTTTTTTATAATATTCTATATAAAATTCATCTTCTAAAAAAGATCAATCTTTTGTTTCAGTTATTTCTCAATATCTATCATGAAGTTCATTTTTTATTTTTCTTCTAGCTTTTCTAAAATATATTTCTAATACAAGAGCAATAAGTATATATATAACTATATAAATATCTTCTCTAAATTCTTTTATAAAATCAATTATATCTAACATTTTTTTATTTTTTAATAATTAATATTCTCAAAGTTCTACTACTATTTTTCTTGTCTCTCAGTTTCTAAGTATTTCTAAGTTTATTTTATCTCAAGGTATTTTATTTTGAATTATATCTGATAAATGAGTTTTTTCATCTATTTTTATATTATCAACTTTAGTTATTATATCTCATCATTTTAATCAAGATTTTTGGGCATTTGAACCTTTAACTATACTTCCCTCTTTATTTTGTATATAATCTCAGTAAGAAACCTTTAATCATAAAGTTTTTGCTAAACTTCGATTTAAAGGAATATATGAAATACCAACGAAGGCTCTTTTAATTCCCCCTGTTTTATCTATAGAATTTAAAATATAATTTACTTTTTGAATAGATAAAGGTATTGCAAATCATAAATTTTGGCTATTACCTGCAATTGCTGTATTTATAGCTATAACTTTTCAATCTAAATTTATAAGTGGTCCTCAACTATTCCCTGGGTTTATTGCTGTATCAGTTTGTAATAATCACGATAATTTTTCTCATTGAGTTCAATCAGATGATGTAGCAGCTTCTATACTTCTTCATTTTCAGCTTATTATTCAAAATGTTACAGTATTTTGAAATTCAGCTAAAGCATTTCAAATTGCTAGTACAAATTCTCATATATTAGTTGTAGTATTTTCATCTAAAAATTCTAAAACTTTTATATTGTCTAAATCTGTCGGAATATTTGGAATAATTTTAATTATAGCTAAATCTGTTATCGGATCTTTAGCTAATACTTTTGCATCAAATTCTTTTCAATCAGATGTTATAACTGTATATTCAGCATTATCATCAGATACAACATGTTTATTTGTAATAATTGTTCAATCTTTTCTTACAAAAAATCAACTTCATCATCAAACTCGTTGTTTTTCTTTTCATACTGGTGTTTGAAAAAATCACCAAGGATCAGATTTATATACAACTAAATCTTTTTTTATTATTATGCTTACGACTGATGGTGATATATTTTTAGCTAATTTTGTTACTTGGCTTTGTAAATCAGTTATTGAAACATTTTTTTCTGTT